>CALGXU010000280.1 GCA_937935205.1 uncultured Rothia sp. | reverse complement strand
CACCAAACGGTGTGGGGCGCCGCCCCTTCTTGTGTACCCAGGTTCCGGCTAGGAGGTGTGCGGGGGTAAAGTTATCGCCTCCAGTTTCCCTGTAGCGTGTCTGCTACGGGGCTTCTGGAGGCGATATAAGCCGTTGAGGGCGTCTATGGCTAAGTTACTAAGCCATGAGGGGCGAGAGGCTCTTAGCGCGCTCTGCGGCTCCCTGCAGGCCGGTTTCTTCGAGCCAGTTGCCGAGCATGAGGTATCCGCTTTCGGTCAGGACCGATTCGGGGTGGAACTGCACACCGTGCATGGGGGCTTCGCGGTGGCGCAGGCCCATGATGATGCCGTTGTCGGTGGTGGAGGTGGTTTCCAGGACATCGGGCATGGTTTCGGGTACGACTGCCAGGGAGTGGTAGCGGGTCGCGGTGAAGGGGCTGGGCACGTCCTTGAACACGGAGACGTTCTCGTGCACGAGGCGGGAGGTCTTGCCGTGCATAAGTTCGGGGGCGTGGGTGACGGTGCCACCGAATGCCTCCGCGATGGCCTGGTGGCCGAGGCATACGCCCAGTAGAGGCTTCTTCGCTTCGGCTGCCCAACGGATGGTGTCAATGATGACGCCGGCTTCTGCGGGGGCGCCGGGGCCCGGGGAGACGAGCACGCCGTCGTGTTCTTCGGCGAGCTTGATGACGGCGTCGAGGTCGTATTCGTCGTTACGGATGACGGTGGTTTCAGCGCCGAGCTGCTGGATGTAGCCGACGAGGGTGAAGACGAAGCTGTCGTAGTTGTCGATGACAAGGATGCGGGTCATGGCACGTCCTTAGCGCTAATGGTTGATGGTGACGTTCAGGTTGAAGGGGCCGTACTCTGCGAAGTGGGGGAAGACGAATTCCATGAGCAGGTAGACTACGGCGAGTATCAGCACGATGGCGATGATGATGCGAACCCACAGGGGGCCGGGGAGATGACGGAAAATCCATGCGTACATCTGCTTTTCCTCTCTGCTTTAGGACTTTGCGACGGAGGCGGCAATTTCTGCGGGTGCTCCGGCTACTGCGGGCCGCCACGATTCGAAGCGGGCGTGGACAATGTATCGTTCGGTGTCGCCGTAGCGCGGGTGGCAGGTGGTGAGCGTCAGGAGGCGCTCGGTGGGTGCTACGCCGGGCTGTCCGGGGACGGGTTCGATGACTTCTACCTGGTCGGGCTGCACGATTTCGTGGCTGTAGACGGTGTAGGTGTAGTAGCCGTCTTTGGTGCGCACGTAGATGTGGTCGCCTTCGATGAGCAGGTCGATGTCGTTGAGGACTTTACCGCGGGTTTGGCGGTGGCCTGCGAGGGCGAAGTTGCCGACCTGTCCGGGCATGGCCGTCCCGTCGTAGTGGCCGAGTCCGAGGGAGTCGAGCACATCGGAGCTGGTGCCCTGGGTGGCGGGGCGCTGGTAGTCGGATCCGAACTTGGGGATGTAGACGACGCCGAAGACTTCACCGTGGCCTGGTTCACTCAGGCCGGCGGGCGGGTTGTTGGGGTCCCAGTCGGGGATGGGTTCGGCGGGGTTGGAGTCGAATTCCTGGACGAGGGTGCTGACGGCTTGGGATTGGGTGCGGTCGGCGTCGATGTTGGTCCACCAGAGCTGCCATGCGACGAAGAGCAGCAGCAGCAGGCCAACGGTGATAAGGAGTTCGCCTGTAATCTGGATGACCCAGTGCAGCACGGTGCGGGGGCGGCGCTCTGCGGTGGGTGCCGTTCCTTGACTCATGCGTTCTCCTTTGTCCTTGGGTTGGGTATGTTCTTGGGCGCCGGGTGGCGTTCCTTATCTTTCAACGCACGGAGAAGGTGAAATCATCCCGTAAGTCTGCAAAGATAGGTGTGAACATATATTTTTAGGTTACCCATACAACAATAAGCGGAGGAAGTATGTCGACCAACTCGGCTAAGGCATCGTCCAAGAAGAAGTCTCAGAAGTCTGCTAAGTCTGAGGTGGAGGATGCGAGCGAGCTGCGTCTGCGTGAGATTGCTCGTGAGATGGAGAGCGGCACGCAGCTGAAGGAGCAGACTCCGTTGTGGTACCGCGTGATTATGTTCTCGCTGTTGGCGGTGGGCATTCTGTGGATTATTGTTTTCTACATTACGCAGGGCCTGTTCCCGATTCCTGATTTGGGTATGTGGAATGTGAGTATTGGTGTGGGCGCCATGATGGTGAGCATGCTGATGATGACTCGCTGGCGTTAGAGTTTAGGCGTTATGACTTAGGTGTTAGAGCTTATGGAGAGGCGGCCGTCCCGTGTGGGGTGGCCGCCTCTCTATGTGTTTGGGGGTACCGGGGAGGTTAGGGAGCCTCTACGGTATTTTTTCTGTCCTGAAACGCTGCCCGGAAGATTGCGGTCATGGCGACCATGATGAGCAGTTCGGTGAGGGTTTGGGTGAGTACGGTAGCACCCATGAGCTTTGCTTCGGGGTTCCCGTTGTGTGCCAGGCGTTGTGCGCAGAGCGCTACGACGGGATAGATGATGAGGGCGTTGCGGGTGACGGCACTGAAGGTTACGGAGATACGTTCTGTTCGGCTCATGGCTCTACTCAGGAACCATGCGGCGACTCCTGCGAGGATGGCGTAGGTGAGGTAGAGTCCGGTGAGTCGGGGAATGAGCTGCGGTTCGTTCAGTACTGCCGGGGTGTAGGCGGAGCACATGAGCGCAAGGAGCAGGCACATGAGGGGAATCATCGCGGTATCGCTCATACTGCGTACGCGTTCGTAGGTGTGTTGGCGCTGCGATGAGCGGGTTGACCAGCGTTGTGCGAGGTAGGCGGCTACTAGAGGCACAATAAGCAGCATAAGGCTAAGGTAGCTTTCAGCAGGGATGGGGAATATTTCTCCCACTACCCTCATATCCAGTATTCCTATATAGGAATATATACTAGTCCAGACAGGAATAAAAACAAGTTGGACGGCAAGCAGATAGGGTGTTGCCGCTAGCAAACCTCGATATTCCCCTCCAGCAATACGTGTAAAAACCACGACATAATCCACGCACGGAGCCAGCAAAACAATCACCGCAGCTAGAGCAACGAGACCACCCTCAGGAATAAAGAGAAAGACCAGAGGCGCAACGAGAATCGGGGTTCCAAGGGTAGCCGCCAGCACGACCGCACAAGTGAGCCTCTTATACTGACCGACCCTCATGCCGGTGAGAGGCATGAGGGCGAAGTTGGTCCACAGTAGCACGCTAAGCACATAAGGCACGAGCTGTTCAGAGGCGTGACTCCATCCGCTCAAACCCGCGCAGGCAACTCCCACGATCATGGAGCCGAGATAGAGAGCCACCTGGTGGCGTTCCATAAAGCTCACAGAAGCCGCCCTCTTCTAGTAGATCAGGTCGCCTCGTGCCGCTTCGTGGACGCGGCGGGTTACGGTCTCCATGACGGGTGAGTTAATGTTCCACCTCTGCCAGTAGAGGGGAAATTCTACGGGGGTTGCGGCGAGCTTCACGAGGTGCCCGTTTGCGAGCTCTTCGGCGCATTGCGCTTCGGGGATGAGGCCCCAGGCGATACCGGAGCTGACGGCGCGCGCATAGTCCGGGGATGAGGGAATGTAGATGGTGGGGCTTTGGATGAAGGTTTCTTCAGCCTCCAGACCTACCTCTTTTTCGATGAGGGCTCGCGCCACGTCCTGCACAAAGTCTTTGCGGTCGTATTCGACGACGGGAGCACGGTTGAGCTCTTCACGACTTACGCGCTTGAGCCAGCCGGGTAGGTATCGCTGTACATAGTCGGGGGTGGCAACGCACCAGTAGCGTGCCACGCCGAGGGTTTCGACGGAGCAGCCGGGGATTTTTTCGGGCTTGGAGGTGATGACTGCCATGACTTCTCCGGATCGGAGCATGGCGGAGGAGTGGAATTCGCCTTCTCGTCGCAAGTCGCAGAAGATGCTGTCTTCGCGGCTGAGGGTTCCTACGGCGTCGAGGAACCAGGTGGCGAGTGAGTCGGCGTTGACGGCAACAGAGACGCTCTGGAAGCCGCCGGCACCCATGAGTTCGCGTTCCATTTCTTGCTGCAGGAATTCGCTCTGTCGGGCGATGCGTAGCACGCTTTGTCCGGCGTCGGTGGGGGTGACGGGGTTGCTTCGGCGTAGCAGGACCTTTCCGGCGATCTGCTCCATGGCTTTGATGCGCTGGGAGATGGCGGAGGGGCTCACTCGCAGGATATCTGCCGCTGCGTCGAAGGTGCCGTATTCGATGACGGTGGCGAAGGTGGTGAGCTGGTCGGTACTGAAACGTGTCATAAGAATATCTTACGCAGTGTGAAAATATTTAGATAGATTTAGGGTCCTTTTTCCCGTATTCTCGTCTCTGGCGCTTCACACCTCAGCTAACGCAGGCTTTATCCCTGCGTCGTATGCTTTTGCTTGGCAAGCTGGTACTAGAAGGAGCCACCACCCGCCCACCCTACGTACGCGGGCTCATACCCCGTTTGATCGACATAGAAAGTTTCACGATGTCCACCTCTCTGTCCCTGCTGTTTCTGGGTGCTACCACCACGATTTCTTTGGTGGCAGCTATTGGTGCCCAGGGAACTTTTGTGTTGCGTCAGGGTATTTTGGGTCGGCATATTACCCCGATTATTATTTTCTGCATTCTGTCGGATGCGCTGATGATTGGCTTGGGCGTTGTGGGTCTGGGCGCACTGCTGGATGCGGCGCCGTGGTTTATTGAGGTGTTCCGTTATGTGGGTGCGGCGTTCTTGGCGTGGTTTGGTTTTGAGGCTGGCCGCCGCGTGTTTACTCCGCACTCCATCGTGGTCGATGATGCGGAGGGTGATTCTCAGTCGTTGAAGGTGGCTCTGCTGACCACGGCGGCGGTAACTTATTTGAATCCGCTGGCGTGGTTGGATACGACTATTCTTTTGGGTTCGCTGGCGAATGCTCAGGGCGATCCTGGCCGCTGGTGGTACTACCTGGGTTGCTGTTGCGGTAGCCTGATCTGGTTTTTGCTGTTGGGGTATGGCTCGCGTCTGTTGCGTCCGTTCTTTGCGCGCCCTTCAGCGTGGCGTGTTTTGGATGGCGCGACGGCTCTTCTGATGGCGTACCTGGTGTTCAACCTGCTGACGATGAACCTGTCGACCCACTAGCTTTTACCCCCTGACGCTTTTACCGCCCTGACCTGGCTCATTATGCTGTGTCAGCCTCTTTTTCGGTGTTCTTCTCCTCTTCGAGGGGTATGAGCACTTCGTTTTTGGGCATGGTGAGCAGACCCAGGTAGATATCGCGAATAATCAGGATGTGCTTGATTCGCTCAATCATGGGCTTGAGGAAGCTTCGGGCGTACT
>CALGXU010000279.1 GCA_937935205.1 uncultured Rothia sp. | reverse complement strand
GTGCTCTTCCGATCTCCCTTTTGGGTAGGGTTATGCATGATGGCTTTTGAGGGCCTCCACGGGCCGTCTAGCGCTTCCGGGGCGCCGCAGCCGGTCGTGTAAAAAGAATGTATTCTTCGTGAAAATAAAGATGTTATTAATCTCACTTCAGATTTTATTTCTTACACGAGGCTTATTTTTTGGCTCTTACTGAAGGGCATTTTATGCCCCTACTTCCCTGTAAATTCAAGGGCTCTATTTTTGCTCCAGCCTGTTATATCCGGCTTTAGACGATGTTTCAATTTTGCATTTCTTGAGCGCCGCGGCACCGCGCGGCGCAAATCGACTTGACAAACTAAAGTGCGCTTAGTCCATGAACTACACAGTATTTTCAGTTAGTGCATGAACCTTAGCCCTCTCGCCATGACAGCGGACGCCCTCAGCAGCTGACCCCCCTGGTCAGGTCATCGAGACGTGAGCGTATATCTGTCTCATGCCTAAAGCACGCACGGGTGTCTTCAGGGGTATCAAGGCTAGTGGCACCAGTACTAGCGAGCGCGTCGGCTGCACGCTGCCGGTACTGGCACTCATGCTGGTTGTGTTTGGGGTGATTGCTACCTGGGCACTGTAGAAGCGCCATTGAGCGCGGTTAATTGCCTCTTAGCCGCAGTCATGCCTAGAGGTGCTTAGGGGCTGTTATAGGGCTGTCTACCAGGATGTGCCTGCCTCTCTCACCGAGACAATCGGGCAGGCTACTGGTCTGGGGTATAGCTCGAGGCTGCTTGTCCTGAGGGTACTGATACTGCCCCAAAAAATTTTTTCGCCATCCCGCTATGTACATCGTGAAGACCTCGACAGCAGGTTGGGGTCACGAGTAGAAAGCGGGTTACCCCCGATGCTTATCACCATAGCAACGATCATGATTCATGCTGTCTCCTACGTGGCGGCGACTACCCTGATGCACCTGTGGGGTGCCTCGATACCGGATGACCACCACGCAGCCCTGGAGCATCTTAAGGCGAGCGCGGTGCTGTACAGCTATCGGCTGTCCCGTAAGCTGGCTGAGGCGTATGTGCTGATGCCTAAGCGGCATTGGGAATTCGTCGTGCAGGAGTGTATCGATGCCTGTGTGAGTCTGGGGCAACGTCCTGAGTGGGTATTGGTGTTGGTGCTACTAGCTGTTGTGGGTGCGGTTTTTAGGTATTGGGTGGTGGTTTCTGTGGTGCGGTGGGAAACAGGCACAACCACAACTACAGGCGCAGGTACAGGTACAGGTGTGGGGACACAATGTACAAGCACAGCCGTTCGTGCTGGGCGTGCTTGTTGGGTAGCTATCGTAGGGTATCTGTCTGAGGTTGTGCGCTGGATTCTGCGGGTGCTGGCGTTGCTGTTCTAGGTGCTCTGCTGAGGTAGGGTAAGTGAACAACCCCGAACCGTCCTTGCCGGTGGTTTGGGGTTGTTTTGTGCCCTGGGATGCTGCGGAGACTCGTGTGTAGCTATAGAGACTACGTACAGGTATACCGGACTCCTGATAGTCCACTCATCGACTAGGTCAGGGTACCGGTGGGCTGTCGGGTTTTCCCACTGTCATCCGTCATCCTCGCATGACGACAAATCACACACAGCTTAGACACACACAGCTTAAGATTATCGGTTCATGGATGGGGTTGGGGTTCACGCGTATGAGTGGGTGGAGAGCCTATTAGCCTATTGCAGCTCTACTATTGACGCCACCCCACTCTTTTCGTGTTCCTGGACAAGAACCATCGTGCAGGGTGGGCTTGTCCAGGAACACCGGGGTTTTCAGGGTTGTTTGGGGGTTATTTCAGTACGAGATACATCAGAAAACCGCTGAACCGGCGCAAATACTGGAAGAAGGTTTTGGGTTTGGGTGGTTGTGTACTTGCTGGTACGAGCAAGGCTGCTGCTTGGGTTGCTCGCTGGTATGCGGCTGTATGCGGTTGTGGGGTTGTTTCTGTGCGTAGGAGGTAGAGGATAAGGGTGTAGCGGATGATGGCGGTGATTATTGCCAGGATAGCGATAGTCGCTAGGGCTGCGGGGTTGTGAGCGATCATCAGGGCGGCTTGTAGGGTGGTTTGGGTGAGGAATTCCCAGTAGGGGGTGAGTTGGTAGGCGTAGGTTTCTGCTGTGGTGATGGCTAGTTTCTGGTAGTAGAGTGCGGCGGTTGTTTGGAGGTAGGTAAGTGCGGTAGTGGTTTCGGGTGTGAGGTAGTTGGTTTTTCCGAGGGTGTTGAGGATGAGGGTTGCTGCTAGTGCTGAGGTTGCGTGTAGGGTCATCCAGAAGATGACGACCAGGGGTTTGATGGTTTTGATGATGGTCCACATGACTATGTGTTCCTTTCGTAAGGTGCCCTTACTTTTGTTTGGGGGCTGCTTACTAGGTACATAGCGGGATGGGTTTGGTTTGAAGGTTTGTGGGTGGGCTGGTTTTTGTGTTTTGCCTTGTCATGGGGTTTTATGTGGTTTGGGGGTAGTGGTTTTTGGGGTTGCGGGTGAGGTAATCCAGTATCTTGTTTCACTTGAGTGCATATTTTGGGGGTGTTGAGAATTCAACCTCCGGGACACAGGTTTTAGGCGCTGGCAGGCAAGGCAGACGCAGTTGAGGTTTCGGGTAGTGGTTCCGGACCTGGAACTAACTGCGGGCGCATGGTTTAGGGTGCGCAGCTCATTGCGAGCGCCAAGGGTTGGTTCCGGTGGTGGAACTCATTGCAGGCAGTGGTTCATTGCGAGCGATACCAGCCCCAGAAGAAAGCACGCCACCAGCGGCAGAAAGGCAGGCAGGCTACTTAGGTGTGGTTATTAGGCGCTCACAGATAAAGACACTGATTTCTCAGCACTGTGGGCGTCACTGTGGGTGCGTAGCGGTACGGACCCCCTTCTTTCCATCTGATCAGACTGAGGCTTTAGATAGGGCGTACAGGGCTGTACAGAAGAGGGTGCGTCTTTCTCGTGCTTAAGAGGCTCCAGCATGAGCCAGATAGCTGAGATGCCAGGCATCTTCAGCGAGCGCACCACCTCCAGAAAACCAGGACAGACAGGCGAGACAAGCTTGGGTCGGGGCTACTGACTACAAGGAAGCCAGGCAAAGCTTTGAATGAGTACCCTCCTAAGGAGAGGAAGCCGCTAGACAAGACAGCCAAAACAAGCACAGAAGCAGGCAAGCAAGTTGGGGCAGGCGTTGGCAAGGTTCTGGGTGCGGCTCTGAGGTTTCCAGGGGCGAGCTAGAAACACGGGCCAAGACAGGGGCAGAAAATCATGCGTCTGGTAGCAGACTGCAGGCAGGCATACGGTGATACACACAGTAGTAGGCGGCGCCAGGTTGCTCAAAGTTTCTACGCCGCGTTGGAGCTGCCGGGACGATGGTTTAGCAGGCTATTAGGGATTGCCGTACTGCAGGTAAGCTAGTGGGCTCCAAGAACTCCCAGAAACCAAAGTGGGTGCAGGTCCGCGCTCGCAGACACGGGCAAGGCAAAGAAGCTACCAATAGCTACCCAGGATGAGGCACGGAGAGTTTGAGTGCATCCCATGGGTTCCAAGCATGTCCAGGCAAGCAGACAGGACAGGTGGGCAGGGTGAGATGGAATGCTGGAAGACAGGCGGCTGGGGTTGCCAAGGTTCTGGAGGGTTCCGAAGGGGACGCCAGGGGCTGCCAGGCAAACGCTGAGGAAGACAATGCGGCAGACAAACAAGCACCATGCCGGTGACACTGGCAAAGACGTGCAGGGCTCAAGGGCAGGACCCAGATAGCGCAGGTACCCAAGTACTGGTGTGGAAACCATTCACGAGACGACCACGCGAAGAGTGGTTTCTGGTCTGACAGGTATGACGGCAGGTATGCGAGGGATTGAAAGGGGGTGATCGAGGCTTTGGCGGAAACCTGCTAGCGAGCGCCGCCCTGTCTTTCTGGAACTCTCTTTCTGGGAAGGACTCAGCAGAAAGCACCATACCGGAGGAAGACTCAGTGATGAGACGCGAGGCTACCAGGGTAGATAGCACAGCACAGAAGCAACCGGGGTTGGAGACAGGAGCAACCAGGGTTGGCAGGTGTTAGAGGATTAGCGTGAGCAACCAGGCCGGAAGGTTCCAGAGGACACGAACACAAGGCAAGGTTCGATAGCAGGCACTCCCCCATATCGGAGGAAGAGCCAGCAGGAACTTTAGAAAACAAGGACACCCAACAAGCACCATGCTAGACGGACGCTGAGGCAGGGGCAGGACCACAGGCGAACCCATGCCAATGGTGCACAGGAAGAGGCAAAAGCAGGTAAGAAGCTCACTTACTGGCAGTAAGCCCAAGTAGAGCCCACCCCCGAAACAAGCACACACGGTGGCAGCCAGCAGAGAACCCATACTATAAGAGTGATAATGCTAGTCCACGCGGTACGGTACAACTCTTAGAACATGTGCAATATTATGTACCTCAACCGTGTGCGCCCCAACCGTAGAGGGTGCAGACACTCTCACAGCGAGCGCAGGAGGGGGCTAGAGGCAACGGCAGAACTGAAGGCGCTGCAGGGTGACCATGGGACTACAGGACCGCAGGCATTGAGGGTACTGCAGGGCGGCCATGGGACTACAGAACCACAAGAAATAGAGGCGACCACAAGAACTAGGAGCAAGAAGCGGCGACAAGACTGAGGACTAGAGAGGATAAGGGCGACTACAGAACCACAAGGAATAGAGGCAGCTCTAGGACTGAGAACTAAAGGCGACGTATAGAACAACAGGCACTAAAGGCACTGAGGGCGGCGGTAAGAACCACAGAACTAGAGACACGAGGCAACAGCAAAACTGAGGACAACCACAGAACCACAGGAACCTGCGGCAGCCACAAGAACTAGGAAGCTACAAGACTGGAGGGAAGAAGTGACCATACCCCCCCCCACAGAGAGCCACAGAAACCAGAAGCAAAAGGCCACAGCAAAACTGAGAACCAAGGCGACTATAGAACTGCAGAGGATAAGGGCGACTAAGGACTACAAGAACCAGGCGGCAAGAGGTGACAGCAGAGCAAAGCACAGCGGAACAGAACCACGCAAAACAGCCCGCCACACCAGGCAGCACCCTACACCAACCGCACATCCACACCCAAACTAGAGCGCACCTGCATCACCGCATTACGCAACCCACGACCATCAGACCCCGTAGCAGGAACCACAACACTCACACCCTCACCCACCACACCTGAACCCCAAATCTTATAATGACCCGAACCAGATACGGACACAGCACACCCCGCCCTACGGGCACGACCCAACAACTCAACGGTACTGGCAGGCATCGAACCAATAGG
>CALGXU010000278.1 GCA_937935205.1 uncultured Rothia sp. | reverse complement strand
TTCGGCTGGCCGAGACTTCTGGAACCGAGCCCACCATCTTTTGTCTGCAACATGTAGAAGCCCCGTTTCTCGAATTGAGGCGCGGGGCTTTACGCATATTCGCGGAATCCTGAACTAACGCTCGAGGTGTCTTGCGCGGGTCAGAATGACGGGTGTAGTTGCCCCCGTTCCGTTGATAGGCTAGGGTGAATATTGTTTAACACACACCTGCCGCACGAAAGTGAAACGCCATGTCTCGGAATCCGTGGGGTTCTGACTCCTACGATTACAACCCGGACTACAACCACCTGAACGAGCAGTACGATCAGAACAGCCAGTATGGGCAGGGTTCGTACGGCCAATACGGGCAGAGCTCTTACAATCGGTACGGCCAGGGTTCGTATGGCCAAGGTTCGTACGGCCAATACGGGCAGAGCTCTTACGATCAGTATCCCTATGACCCGTACGGCCAAGACCTATATGGTCAGAATCAGTACGACCCGTACGGTTACCAGTATGACCAGCCCATGATGGTCCCAGCGGGTTTTCTGCAGAAGACCCCCGAGCAGTTTTTTGGTGAGAAGGTTGCCCAGACCTCCACTGTGCTCGGCGTTATCGGCTTGATTTGTATCGTGACTCTCAACTGGTGGCTGCTAGGTCTGCCCTCCCTGGTTCTGGGTGTTATCGGTATTTTCAAGGCGAATGAGGCGGAACGCTACGGTGCCGTTGCTTCGGCAGGCCGCATCCTAAACTGGATTAACGTAGCTGTTGGTGGCATATTCCTGGTGCTTTTCGGCGGAGCTCTTCTGCTGGCGCTCATGCTGGCTCTTTCGGATTCTGCCGCTAATTCAGAGTTGGTTGATGCCGCGCAGATGCTGGCACTTCTCTAAAAACTTTGCCCTTCTCGAAGAGGTAAGAGCCCCGCTCCTCACAGAGGAGCGGGGCTTTGCTGTACATATGCAGTATATTTTGCGTATTGGGCCGGACACGCTTGTTCCCTCTGATGGGAAGGTCTAGGGTGAAGTTAACACCCAGCATTGAAAGGTCGTGGATGCGATGTCGCAGCTACCCCAAAACAACGAAGCCTTCGATTACAACCCCGAGTACGCCAAGCTTTACCAGGAAGATGACAGCGTACAGTCCGACGCTGATGATATGGACGACAAGCTGCTACGTGCAAGCGAGCCCCCTTCCAATGTGCGGAGGGCGCAAGCCGGTGAAAGAGCAGCGAACTTCTCCCTGCTTTTCGGTGCCCTCGGCCTGCTATCTCTCTTCATAGGGTTTTGGTGGTCTGCCTATGGCATTGAAATCGGTATACTCATGGTCATCGTCGCACCATTCCTGAGTATCTTAGGTCTCCGGCAGGCATTCGTGGCACGACGGCACGGTAAGCACGCCATCGGGGGCATGATTCTCAGCGCGGTGGGTATAGTCGTTGTCCTTGCTATCGTCGCCCTTATCATAATGATTCTGAGCGCCTTGTCCGGATTAAATGATGCAGGCCCGTCGAGGAACCTGAACGCTCTTATGCTGTACTGGAACTAGCCTCGAGATAAATACGAAAGAGCCCCGTTCCTCAATGCGAGGAGCGGGGCTTTGCTGTGTATATGCCGTATGTTTCGTGGCATGGGATCGACATGCTTGTTCCCTCGGCGGGGGAAGGTCTAGGGTGAAGTTAACACCCCCCTCGTGCGGAATGTGAAAGGTTGTGGAT
>CALGXU010000277.1 GCA_937935205.1 uncultured Rothia sp. | reverse complement strand
AGCGTCCGGGTGACGGGTGCCCCTGCGTAGGCGCGGAGGAAATATGCGGCGCCCCTTTTCTGATGCGTTTAGCTCTGCTGTGCCAGGTAGTTCAACAGTGTGGCGGTCAGCTCCGGGTCATGCGCCAGCGCCGTACCGTTCAGATGAGTCACCGGCGCAATCAGACGCACCGACGACGCCAACCACACGCCGTCCGACTCGAACAAATCCTGCGGGTAAAGCGGGCCGAAACCCAGCTCCCAACCAGCCTGGCGTGCCGCCTCGAACACCGCGCCCTGCGTGGTACCGGGAAGGATGCCGTGGCTCGGCTCAGGCGTGTACAGCACCTTCTTGCCGTCCTCAATCTTGGCAACCAGCACCGAAGAAGTGGCGCCCTCAAGCACACGACGCTCATCAGTGATGAAGATAGCGTCATCCGCGCCGCGCTCCTGCACGTACCGCAAAACCGCCATATTCACCGCGTAAGAGAGGGTCTTCGCACCCGCCAACAGCCACGGGTAGGCGCTGTTGTCCATCGGCTCGTGGCCACGCGGCAGCAGCATCGCCTTCACGCCCTCGGTGCGACGCTTCACGATGGAGGCGGGCACCGGCGACGCCATAATCAGCGTGTACGGGCCCGGCTGCATGGAAGTCACCGCCTGGGTGGGGCCGCGCGAAATAATAATCTTCACGATGTGCTCTTCACCCAGCGCAGTCTCGGCACCGGCAGTCGCCTCACGCATCAGGCGCTCCACCGCCGAACGCAGAATCTCAGGCTCCGGGTCGGGCAAATCCAGCATGCGCGCCGACGACTCGAGGCGGGACAAGTGCATGCCGAGCTTACGCACGCGACGGTTGACGGACAGCATGGTCTCGAAGACGCCGTCGCCGCGGGTGAAGCCCTGATCATCAACGCTGATGAGGGGCACGGACGGGTCAACGAAGATGCCCTGCGGGTTCTGCTCGTTCAGAAGAATAACGGTACTAGACATAGTCTTATTGTACGTTCGCATCCAGAATCAGCGCGGGACGACGGTACTTGCTTTCGTTCCTACAGGGGCAGATGGGCGAGGCACGCAGAAGGGACGGTGTTATCCACGCTCCTACAGGGGCACCCGTCCTCGCTTCGCTTCGGACACCCTGATGTCGCTTACGGATAACACCGCCCCTCCTGGGCATGCGTACAGATATGTATTTATGAACGGCTAGTGGCCCGCCGCCGGAGCTTTGTGGCTCAGACCGTCCGCCGAGTAGTCCGAATCCTTACGCGGCGTAGTCCACAGCACCAGCGCCGTCAGGACCGCGAAACCCAGAATAGAGAAGCCCATCGGCAGGTACTCATGCTCACCAGCAATCGACACCAGCGGCGCCGCCAACGCACCCAACATTGCCTGAACCGTACCCATCACCGCCGACGCACTACCCGCCATGTGGCGCGCCTCGTTCAACGCCAACGCCGAAGCATTACCGAAAATCAGACCGCACGAGCAGGTCAGCAGGAACAGCAGAATCAGCGTCGGCACCAGCGAAATACCCATCAAGAAGCTGACCATCAGCAGCGAAGACACCACGAGCAGGCTCACCACGCCGACGTTCACGATGCGGCGCTGCGCCACACGACCAACCAGCTTCGTCGCAATCGCACTGAACAGCACAATACCGAACGAGTTCACACCGAACACAATCGTGAACTCAGTCTCGGACAAGCCCAGAATCTTCTGCAACACAAACGTCGAACCGGAAATGTACGAGAACAGCGCACCAAACGCGAAGCACATCGTCAGCATGAAACCCAGGTAGCGGCGAATCTTGAAAACCTTCGGCAGCTCAGAGTACACGCTCAGGGCGGTGCCCTGGTAGCGCTTCTCAGCGGGCAGGGTCTCCTTAATCACGAAGACCACACCGAGCATCATGACCGCGGTAATCACGCTGAGCACGTGGAAAATATCGCGCCAGTTACCCCACGACAGCACCCAACCGCCAAACAGCGGCGCAAGCACCGGCGCGAAACCGTTAATCATCATCATGACGCCCATGAGCTTAGCGGTCCCCAGGCCCTCAGTCGTATCAGCCACCATGGAACGCGCCAGCACCGCACCAATCGAACCGGTGAAACCCATCATGAAACGCGCGAAAATCAGCAGCTCAATATTCGGCGCGAAACCACACGCCACCGTCGCAATAAAGCAGATGACCACACCGAACAGCAGCGGCTTGCGGCGGCCCGTCTTATCCGACAGCGGACCCACGACCAGCTGGCCGAGCGCCATACCCACCATGAACGAGCTCAACGTCAGCGATGCGTTCGTGCTGGTGGTGTTCAGGTTCTCAGCGACTGCAGGCAGCGCCGCCAGGTACATGTCCGTAGCCAGCGGCGCGATAGCAGTCAGCAACGCCAAAACAACAATGAAAAGGGGCGACAGCCCAAAAGAGGTCTTAATCGACTTCGAAGACATTAGTCTTAGTTTTTCTTTCTGCGTGACGCACGTGCAACGGAGCCTGCGGCTCTACAAAACATGGATGCGGTAATACCGCACCGGGGATGAGCTTGCGCAGGCTGGAAGCACAACTTGTTCACGGTAGCAGAATTGGGGGTGGCTTCGTAAGTTAAATGTTTGGCTTTCTTTCGATTTGGGAGGGGAGGGCGCGCCACATATTTCCTCCGCGCCTAGTTCGTTTGGACGGCTCCGCTTGGGAGGCGGTATTCGCCCTCGTTCCTACAGGGGACCCGCCCTCGCAGAGCTCG
>CALGXU010000276.1 GCA_937935205.1 uncultured Rothia sp. | reverse complement strand
TGATGTGCGCCGCCGCGTGCGCAAGCGTCCCAAGCCCGGTGAGCGCCGCCTGCAGATCCTGCACCTCATCGTTCGTGCTGGTCAGGCCCTCCTGGGCGTTCTTCAGGGCGGTGTTTAGCTCGTGCAGCTGCTGCTCACGCTCACTCACCTGCTCGGCAAGCACCTCACCCAAACGCTGGGCGCGGCGCTCAATGGTCGCCGCGGGAGCCTGCTCCCCCGTGCCCGCCAGGTAGGAATCCTCGCGGGTGCGCGCCGACTCATAGGCGGTGCGCGCTTTGGCTACGGATTCTTCCGCGGCGGCAAGGCGCTCGTTCAGGCGGGCACGCTCAGCCTGAATATTCTGCGCGGATGCTTCCAGGGACTCCGCCTGGGCGCGGGCTCGGGCATGCTCGGCGCTCGCCACGCCCGCCGCCTTCGCTGCCTCGCGCTCTGCCTCAACCGCTGCTTCTGCCGCGGTCTGAGCCTGCTGAACGGCCTGCTCGGCTTCGTCCAGTTCGGCGCGGGTGCGGGTCACGACCTGGGATGCGGCGCGATATGCGGCGGCAAGTTCCAGGGGGCTGGCGCCTTCAGCCGGGTAGAGCAGGCTGTAGCGGGTATGCTCGGTGCCTGCGGGGTCAAAAATACGCCAGATAGTGCACTGACCTGCGAGGGTATTCTCTGCGAGCAGGTGCAGGGCTTGCTCTGCGGAGGCGGCATCCGGCGCGAACAGAACACCCGCCAGGCGCTCACTCAGTGCCGCGGTGACGCGCGTGAGGGCGTGCTCGTCGATGCCGGCGAGCGCGGCGGCGTCCTCACTGAGCGGTTCAATCATCTCGGTGGCGGGGCGGATACCCAGCTCGCGCAGCTCGGTGGCGCAGAAAGCGGGCAGGGTGGTTTCGGGCAGTTCTGTTGAAAGTTCCTTCGCGGCAGATTCGCTGCTTTCGTCCCCCTTATCACCGCGCAGCTGCGATACCTCGGCGCCCTCAACCGGCACGCTCAACGCCGCGGTAGCCAGCGAGGTCAGCGCCGCAGACGCCGCACGCGCATACTCGGGGTCAATCTGCACGGCATCCAGCACGCGCAACAGGCTCGCGCCCTCTGCCTCGCTGGGAGACTCCATGAGCTCGCCGGTCTCCGGGTCGAACACCGCCTCGGCAGATTCAGCGCCCGGCTCGGCGGGTGCTTCGCCCAGGCTCCGACCCAGCGCCTCACGCAGGGTTGCGGCACGCTCAGCCGCCGCCGCGTAGGTGCGGGTCGCCTCCACCGCCGCGGCGCGGGCGGCATCCAGCTGGGCCTGCGCGCGGGCACGAGACTGCGCCGCCTCACCCGAGGCGCGCTCAGTCTGCGCCACCTCGGATGCCGCCTTCTCAACGTTCTTCAGCGCCGCATCGTAGCGTTCCTCAAAGCTGGCGTAGCTTTCCACCGCGCGCTCGGCCTCTTCACGGCGCTCCTCCAGCAGTTCCAGGGCACGTTCGTATCCGGCGCGGGCGGCGGCGGTCGCCTCGGTCAGCTCCACGCGGTAGGTGCGCACGCGCTCGGCGGCGATGGACTGCACGGTGCGCACGCGCGCGGCGGACTCGCGCAGGGTCGACACGGCCTTCTGACAGGCGGTGACCTCGGTGTTCAGGCGGTTCTGCTCCTGCTGATGCTTCGCGGATGCGGCACGCGCCGCCTCCAGCTGTTCTTTCAGGGTTTCGGCGCGGCGGGTACCTTCCGCCTCGGAGGCGAGAGCCTGCGCCTGTTCAGCCTGCAGAACACCCAGCAGACGGGCCAAAAGCACCGCCTCCAGCTGGCGGATGCGCGCCTGCAGCTGGCGTGCGGTCGCGGCGGATTCCGCTTGCTCGCTCAGCGGCTGCAGTTGCGAATCCAGCTCGGCGACCAGGTCGCTCAGGCGGGTAACGTTCGATGCCACAGACTCCAGCTTGCGGCTGGTCTTCTCCTGGCGGCGGCGGTACTTGACCACGCCTGCCGCCTGCTCAATCATGTCGCGGCGCTGCTGGGCGGTGGCGTGCAGGACCGCATCCAGCTGTCCCTGGCCGACGAGCACGTGCATCTGCTGACCCAGACCCGCCTCCGAGAGCAGGTCCTGAATGTCGGCAAGGCGCGCCGGGGAGCCGTTAATCTCGTACTCGCTGCCGCCGGAGCGGAACATGGTGCGCGAAATCTGCACCCGATCAGCGGGAATGCTGAGGGTGCCGTCAGAATTATCGAAAGTCAGGGTGACTTTGGCGCGGCCCAGGGGCGCACGCTGGGCGCCGTCGCCCGAACCAGCCTCGCCGGAGCCCGCGAAGATAACGTCCTTCATGCTGCCGCCGCGCAGGCTCTTAGCGCCTTGCTCGCCCATTACCCAGGCGAGCGCATCCAGCACATTGGACTTGCCGGAGCCGTTGGGCCCGACCACCGCGTTAATGCCGGGGGTGAACTCAAAAGTGGTGGCGGAGGCGAAAGACTTGAACCCGCGCAGGGTCAGCGACATCAGGTGCACAAGGGGCCTTTCTGCAGAAGAACTGGTGTGTGCCGGGCACGTTCTGTGGTGCGTGGCGGCATCCCTCTAGTGTACGCGGTGCGGCGGGTGGGCGGCGTTAGCGTGCACGAAGTGAAGGGGCCTCAAAGTTCCTCATTGCGCATCATCTTACGCGCGGGGTGAACGGGGGTGTTCATATTGGCTTTGCGGATACGGGTTCGCCCGAGCAGTGCGGTAGATTGGAATGAGCATCACGAATTCTGCGGGGGCGCGGTGCGTGTCTCCGCATGTTTTCTATATCCCACTGACTTCTATTTTCAAGGGCCACACCATTGATGAATGCACCCGCCGATAAGGTCGGCACGAACTCTGACATTCGCCACGCTAATGCAGCTCTGCTGTCCATCACCCACGAGCTGCCTCCGGAGGTCGTCACGAGCGACTACTTCGATGAGCAGCTGGCCAAAACCTATAAGCGTCTGCGCATGCCGAAGGGCCTGCTGGAGCGCCTTGCCGGTATTAGCACTCGCCGCGGCTGGGCTGAGGGCCAGACCTTCGAGGACGGCGTGGTTGCCGCAGCCGAGAAGGCTATTGCGGAGGCGGGTATTGACCGTTCCCAGATTGGCCTGCTGATTAACGCTTCGGTGACTCGCGATAACTTTGAGCCCGCCGTTTCGGTGGGTGTGCATGACCGCCTGGAACTACCGCGTCACGCCCTGAACTTCGATATTACGAACGCCTGCCTGGGCTTCGTGAACGCGATGACTGTCGCCTCCACCATGATTGATGCGGGCGCTATCGACTACGCCCTGATTGTCGCTGGCGAGGATCCTTCCCCGTGGCACCGTACCGCGGTGCGCATCCTGAACAACCCCGATTCGACCCGCGAGGATGTGCTGGCGCAGTTCGCGACCCTGACCCTCGGTTCGGGTGCGGCGGCGGCAGTGATTGGTCGCGCTGACCGCCACCCGGAGGGTCACCGCATCGTCGGTTCGGTGTCCCGCGCGGGCACTGAGCACCGTAACCTGTGCATCGGTGGCGAGGCGGATCAGGGCATGAACACTGACGCCGAGGGCCTGCTCAAGTACGGCCTGGAGCTGGTGGCGCAGGCGTGGGAGCAGGCGCATCAGGACGGCTGGGAGTGGAACGACATGACCTCCTACGTGACTCACCAGATTTCTAACGCCCACACGAACGCCATTATTGAGGCGGTCGGTATTGAGCGTGAGCGCATCCCCATGACTTTCCCAAAGTGGGGCAATGTGGCTGCGGCGGCTCTGCCGATGACTCTCGCCGAGTGCGCGCCGACCTACAAGGAGGGCGACCGTATTTTGTGCATGGGTGTGGGTTCTGGCCTGAACACTGCCCTGCTTGAGATTCAGTGGTAACCCGGTAGCCAGCAACCTTTAGCCGGTAACCCATTAGCTTTTGCGGTAGACATTCACCGATTCGATCCGGAAGGATTCCCAGCATGCGCCATTTGAACTTCCCTAAGGCTCAGCCTCCCTACAATCCGGAGGAATGGGCGGGCGTGAACCCGCGCTACTCCCACCTTCTGGAGGTGCCCACCACCGCCCCCATTGAGCTGCGGGCGCAGCAGGCTGGCGCGCGCCGCTGGCACTACCTGGATAACCTTCCGGTGCTGGTCGAGCAGGGTTTGGAGCCGATTGGCACGATCCTGTGCGTGCACGGTAACCCGACCTGGTCGTACCTGTGGCGTACCGTGCTGGATGCGGGCGTGAATGAGCGCGCCCCGTGGCGTGTGGTTGCGGTTGATCAGATTGATATGGGTTATTCGGAGCGCACCCACCTGGATTTGGAGGGTGAGCGCCGCACCCTGACCGACCGTATCGCTGACCTGGGTGATTTCACGAAGGCGCTCGGTCTGGATGAGACCGATAAGCCGCTCGTGACCCTCGCCCATGACTGGGGTGGGCTGGTGTCCTTTGGTTGGGCGCTGGAGCATCGTGAGATTCTGTCGGGCGTGATGCTGACGAACACCGCGGTCTACCATGACGGCATTGAGAATATCCCTGCCGCCCTACGCCTGGCGTTGGGTGTGCACGAGTGGGGTACTCACGATTCGACCGCGTTTATTGATGTGACCTTGGGTTTGGCTCAGAATGAGGGCCGCCTGCCCGCGCCGGGTTCTGCCGGTGCCGGGGCGCTTGATGGTGCCCTGCCGCAGCCGGTGGGTCAGCAGCCCAAGCGCCTGTACCCGAGCCCGCTCAACGAGGCGATTTACCGTACGTACCGTGCGCCGTACGCTCATTCGGCGTGGCGTGAGGGTGTGCGTAATTTTGTGGGCGATATTCCGACCGGCACCGACATTCCTTCCTACGCTCCGATGCAGCGTATTGCCGAGCAGATCCGTGACCTGGATGTGCCCGCGTTCTTCCAGTGGGGCACGAAGGACCCGGTGTTCCAGCGCCGCTACCTGTTTGACCTGATGGAGCGCATGCCGCAGGCGAAGGTGCACCGCTACGAGAAGGCGTCGCACCTGGTCATTGAGGATTACGATATTGCCACCCCCATGATGTCGTGGCTTGGGCAGAACTTTGGCACACTGGAGG
>CALGXU010000275.1 GCA_937935205.1 uncultured Rothia sp. | reverse complement strand
CGTTGACGTAGGACACGGGCAACTCGTGGACGCGCTACGCGAAGAACCGCGAGTAGGTGTGTACGAAGGACTCAACGTTCGCTACATGAAGCCCGAAGACATTGGCGGGCAGGTCGAACTGACGGTTTCTGACCTCTCATTCATCTCGCTGACCCTGGTCATGGAGGCGCTAGCGAACGCAACCGAAACCGGCGGCGACCTGGTGCTCATGGTCAAGCCGCAGTTCGAAGTCGGCAAGCACCGCATCGGACGCGGGGGAGTGGTGCACGAAGAATCCGCCCGCCGTGAAGCAGTGGAAAAAGTCCAGGCATCTGCGGTCAGCCACGGATTGCGTGTGATGGGTATGGAACCCAGCCCGTTGCCCGGACAGGACGGCAACGTAGAGTACTTCCTCTGGTGTAGAAAATAAATACGGTGTCGAAAATAAAGAGTGTTAGGCAGTCTGAGAAAAACCGCTCGGTAACGCAGGATGCGTTGAGGGCGGAGCTTTCTCAGGCTGCCGCGCTATTCAGGCATTATAGTCACTGGCGTTTTAGCCGCGGGTATTTTAAGCAGGGGTATTTTAGAGAGACCCAACTGTACGCTATTCGAAATAATTTTCTAAAAATATGGTGCTTTAGGAAATTTTCGAGAACATATTCGGTATGATAGGTGTAGATACACCATCTCAACACTCGATGGGAGAGAGTCGTTATGGCAGAACACGAAAGCCACGCACCTCAGGAAGCCGCCGCACAGGTAGCTGCCGCAGGTGCGCGCCATGGTTCCGAACGCCATGAGTCTGATCGTTATGGTTCCGAAGATTCGGTGGAGCAACGTCACCGTAAGATTCTCGTCTTCGCCCACGTGGGGCGCAAAGAAGCACGAGATGCCGCTCGCCAGGCCTGTGCTCAGCTCTACAAGGCAGGGCTGACCCCCGTCATGACTCGCTCCGATCTGGAGACCCTGAGCGAAAACTGGGACGAGCCCGTCCCCGTACAGGTCGTCCACGAATCCGTGGCGCTCATCGATATTGAACTCGGCGTGGTGCTCGGCGGTGACGGCTCGATTCTCCGCGCCGCAGAAATGGTGCGCCGAACCAGCGTTCCGCTCATTGGCGTGAACCTGGGGCACGTCGGCTTCCTCGCCGAATCCGAAGAGAGCGACCTGACCGAAACCGTTCGCTGCATCGTCAACAACGAATACACCGTTGAAGAACGCATGGCAATCGACGTGGAAGTCTGGAACGACGGCAAGCGAGTGCACAGCGACTGGGCGCTGAACGAAGCCAGCGTCGAAAAGGGCAACCGCGAAAAAATGATTGAAGTCATTATCGAGGTGGACTGCCGCCCGCTCAGCAGCTTCGGCTGCGACGGCGTGGTCATGGGAACCCCCACCGGCTCGACCGCCTACGCTTTCTCCGGCGGCGGCCCGGTCGTCTGGCCCGAAGTTGAAGCAATTCTCATGGTGCCGCTCTCGGCTCACGCGCTCTTCGCACGCCCGCTGGTAGCAGCACCGACCTCCACTCTGGCGGTAGAAATGATGCCCGGAAACGGCGCCTCCGGCGTGCTCTGGTGCGATGGCCGCCGAACCGTAGAGCTGGACCCCGGCTCCCGTATTGAGGTGCGACGCTCCGAAAAGTCGGTGCTGCTCGCCCGTATCCACCCGGCTCCCTTCTCTGAGCGACTGGTGCGTAAATTTGAGCTTCCGATCCGTGGCTGGCGCGGCCCGCAGGATACCGAGAAGCACTAAAGAAAAGGAATGAACGTTCGTGATTGAGGAAATCCATATTCGAGACCTCGGCATCATCACCGATGCGAGGCTCCCCCTCGAACCCGGATTCTCCGTGCTGACCGGCGAAACTGGTGCAGGTAAAACCATGGTCGTCACCGCCCTCGGCATGCTCCTGGGCGCCCGATCCGACGCATCCAGCGTGCGCAACGGCGCCAAGAGCGCCCTCGCCGAAGCAGTGATTCGCCTGCCCCACGGGCATCGCGCCCTCGAGCTTGCCGAAGAAGCCGGCGGCACCGCCGAAGACATCGACGAACAGACCTCCGAGCTGCTTCTGGCACGTACCGTCAACGCCTCGGGACGCTCCCGCGCCCACGTCGGCGGTTGCTCCGCGCCCATCGGAACCCTGTCTCAGATTGGTCAGACTCTTGTTGCCGTCCACGGCCAGTCCGATCAGCTGCGCCTCAAATCAGCGGCAGAGCAACGCCAGTCCCTCGACCTGTACGCCGGTGAAGAGCTCGCAAACCTGCTGGAGAAGTACCGCGAAAACTACGAGCGATACCGCGCCGCCGCCGCAGAGCTGAAGGAAGTACGCGAAAACTCGCGCGCACGAGCCCTCGAAGCCCAGACCCTGCAGGGAGCCCTCGAAGAAATCAGCGCCGTCAACCCGCAGGAGGGCGAAGAAGAAGAGCTCAAAGCCGAAATGGTGAAGCTCATGAACGTTGAAGCGCTACGCATTGCGTCGGCAACCGCCTCCGCAGCGCTCAGCGGTAGCGAATACTCTGCTGGCGACGAGCAGAGCGTCATGAGCCTGCTCGATGCAAGCCGCTCCGCGCTACAGGCGCAGGCAGACGCTGACGAAGAGCTTGCCTCCCTCGCCGCGCGCGTCAACGAGCTGCTGATTCTTGCCACTGATATCTCCTCGGATCTGTCCTCCTACATGGCATCCCTGGATGTTGAAGGCCCCGAACGTCTGGCGCAGGTGCAGACTCGCCGCGCCCAGCTGGCGACCCTCACCCGCAAGTACGGTGCCGATATTGCTGAGGTCCTCGAATGGGCCGAAGAATCCCGTGCACGCCTGGAGACCCTAGTAGATGACCCGCAGCGACAGGAAACCCTGGAAACCGAACTGGTACAGCTGCGCAAGGTGCTCGGTGCCCAGGCAGAAGAGCTGACCGCCCTGCGCCGTGCCGCCGCACAGAAACTGGCGGATGCCGTCAGCGAGGAGCTCACCGCTCTTGCCATGCCGAACGCCTCCCTGGTCGTGGAGGTTGCCGAAGCTGAAAAGTTCTCGGTGCACGGCCGAGACACTGTGACCTTCATGCTGGCGCCGCACCGAACCGCCGTGCCGCGCCCGCTCGGTAAGGGCGCCTCCGGCGGTGAGCTCTCCCGCGTGATGCTCGCCCTGGAGGTAGTGCTCGCCGAAGTGGACCCCGTACCCACCTTTATCTTCGATGAGGTGGACTCTGGCGTGGGTGGTAAGGCAGCTATCGAAATCGGTCGCCGCCTCGCCATGCTCGCCCGACACGTGCAGGTTCTGGTGGTCACCCACCTGCCGCAGGTTGCCGCCTTCGCGGACCAGCACATCCTCGTGCTGAAAAATGATGACGCGTCCCTCTCGAAGGTCAAGGTACTTTCCGAAGAGGAACGCGTGGTGGAGCTGGCGCGAATGCTCTCCGGACACGATCAATCAGAATCGGCACGAGAGCACGCCCGAGAGCTGCTGGCTGCCGGTCGAGAAGTGCCCCAGGGGCGCTGAAACTGACGGCAACTCTGCCGGGAAAAGCATGAGGAAAGTGCTGGCAAAGCGCCGAAAGGTGGCCTCTTTCGTGCCAAAGACCAATAAGGGGTCTGAAGCGTGTGAGCGTGCCCCGGAAAGTTGTCGGTACAGCCCGTGCCGGTGACCAATAGCGGCGCATGGAGCCCAGAGGATGTGAGATACTCTGAGAATATTCCTACACCTGCTTCTACACGGCGCGGCGGGAATAATAAATCCCCGGCTCCGTTTACAGTGGTGATAAGGACAAATAGGGGAGGGAGAGTTGCCTGCGAGAATCCTCTCGCGGCAAAACCCTCTGCTTGGATAGCAGACAAGAAAATGGTAGGCTTGAATTCCGTGGTGAATGAAAAAAATAACGCTCTGAACGCGTCCTCTAACGACAAGGTAACCCGCCAGATTTTCGTGACCGGCGGCGTTGCATCTTCTCTCGGTAAGGGCCTGTCGGCCTCTTCCCTCGGTCAGCTTCTTCGCGCACGTGGCCTCTCTGTGACCATGCAGAAGTTCGACCCCTACCTGAACGTCGACCCCGGTACGATGAACCCCTTCCAGCACGGTGAAGTCTTTGTCACCGACGACGGTGCTGAAACCGACCTCGACATCGGACACTACGAGCGCTTCCTGGACGAAAACCTCGACCAGTCCGCTAACGTGACCACCGGCCAGGTCTACTCCTCCGTCATCGCAAAGGAACGCCGCGGCGAATACCTCGGCGACACCGTCCAGGTCATCCCTCACATTACCGACGAAATCAAGGCCCGCATGCGTCACGCAGCGGAAATTGACAACGCACCCGACATCATCATCACCGAAATCGGTGGTACCGTCGGCGATATCGAGTCCCTGCCCTTCATGGAAGCAGCACGCCAGGTACGCCGCGATGTTGGCCGCAAGAACGTCTTCTTCCTGCACGTCTCCCTGGTGCCCTTCATCGGCCCCTCCGGCGAGCTCAAGACCAAGCCGACCCAGCACTCCGTCGCAGCACTGCGCGGCCTGGGCATCCAGCCTGACGGTCTGATTCTGCGCTGTGAGCGTGAGGTCCCCGTATCGCACCGTACCAAGATCGGTAACGCATGCGATGTGGACAGCGACGCAGTCATCTCCTGCGCCGATGCACCCAGCATCTACGACATCCCCAAGACCCTGCACAGCCAGAAGCTCGACGACTACATCCTCGACTACTTCGGCATTGAGGCTCCCGCACCGGACTTCACCCAGTGGGACCGCCTGCTCGACGCAGTGCACCGCCCCGCAGCAGAGGTCAACGTTGGCCTGGTCGGTAAGTACATCGACCTGCCCGACGCCTACCTGTCCGTCTCCGAGGCACTGCGTGCCGGCGGCTTCGCAAACAACGTGAAGGTCAACATCAAGTGGGTTGCAGCCGACCTGTGCGCAACCGACGAAGATGCAGACCACCAGCTGCGCGACATGGATGCAATCCTCGTGCCCGGCGGCTTCGGCATCCGTGGCCTGGACGGCAAGATCGGTGCCCTCAAGTACGCACGCGAGCACAAGATCCCGACCCTGGGCATCTGCCTGGGTATGCAGTCCATGGTGATTGAGTACGCACGCAACGTACTGGGCCTGCGCGAAGCATCCTCCACCGAGTTCGAGCCCGAAACCTCTGTACCGGTCATCGCAACCATCGAAGAGCAGAAGCAGTTCGTTGAAGGTGCAGGCGACCTGGGCGGCACCATGCGCCTGGGCCTGTACAAGGCAAACCTGGTTCCCGGCTCTCAGGTTGCTAAGGCATACGGCGCAACCGAGGTTGCAGAGCGTCACCGCCACCGCTACGAGGTGAACAACGAGTACCGCGAGCAGCTTGAAGAAGCAGGCCTGCTCATCTCCGGTACCTCCCCGGACTCCTCGCTGGTTGAGTACGTGGAACTGCCCGCAGAGGTACACCCCTACTACGTGGCAACTCAGGCGCACCCCGAGTACCGTTCGCGTCCGACCCGCCCGCACCCGCTCTTCTCCGGCCTGATTAAGGCTGCTCTGGAGCGCCGCGGCGCCTAACATCCGCGGTACCTAAAATCTAGGCACAAACGTTCAGCATCCCGCTCACCCCGCGCAGGGGAGAGCGGGATGCTTTCGTTTAAACCTGAACGTGCTTTAAACCGTGCCCGTACCTGACGCGCCAAACGTAGCGGGGCTAAGAAGCCGCCTACAATGAAAGAATGAGCAACAACCAGCAGATTATTGATGCACCCTCCGAACGCACCATCCGCACCCGCACCGTGAAGTACAGCGGCTACGTCATCGAAACGGCCGTTGAAGAGTACGAACTTAACGAAAACACCGTGCTGACCCGAGACGTCGTGGAAATGCCCGGCGCCGTTGCCGTAGCGGTCCTCAACGATAGCAACGAGCTGTTGATGCTCAACCAGTACCGCCACCCGGTGCGCATGAACCTCTGGGAAGTACCCGCCGGACTGCTCGACATCGACGGTGAAGACCCCCTGGTCGCCGCGCAGCGCGAACTCGCCGAAGAAGCAGACCTGCAGGCAGACACCTGGAACGCCCTGACCGACTACTTCAGCAGCCCCGGCGCAACCAGCGAAGCAGGCCGCGTCTACCTGGCACGCAACCTCTCAGAACTGCCCGCCGAAGAACGTAGCGAACGCACCGAGGAAGAAGCAGAAATGACCTACCGCTGGGTGCCCCTCGCCGAGGCAGTACAGCTGGTACTGGGCGGAGAGGTACACAACGCGCTCGCTATCCAGGCGTTACTCGCCACCTACGCGGCAGCGCAGAACAACTTTGAAGGCCTGCGCCCCGCCGAGGGCGGCTGGGAGTTCCACCCCTACATGGGGCAGCGCCGCGAAAAGCCGGAGAACTTCCGCAACCACTAAGAACGGAGCATGGGGCGGGGGAGTAGCCCCGCCTACGGCAAGCCCAAATACCAAGAGAACCTATCAAGAGAACCGACAGAGGAGATAGCGTGAAGCAGGCTAAAAGCACGGCGAGCAAGACACCCCGCGGCGCGGGTCTGCTCGGTGCACCCTCTTCTGCCGGTTCCTCCGTGCTGGGTTCTTCTGCTCTGGATTCTTCTAGCCGGGGTTCTTCTGCCC
>CALGXU010000274.1 GCA_937935205.1 uncultured Rothia sp. | reverse complement strand
CCCCTAGCGGCGCACCCACAGGCTTAATTATGGCTTATTGCCCGAATGAAAGCCCGCCCATAAATATTCATATCTTGAATGGTGAGAAAGGTTATACCTAGTCAGCGCAGTTTTTCCTGTTTTCCTGGTGGTTTCAGTGCCTAGCGCCACATTCTGAGGCTCCCGCCGTCTCACTAGGTGACAACCTCAAGCTGCACGCACCTGACCGGTACCGGGCATAAAAAACCCGAGGGGCGAATATTCAACGAATATTCGCCCCTCGGCACACATGCGACTTATTCAGCCGACTCTAGAGCTACACCGTAGCGGCCTCAGCCTCAGGGTAGTAGCAAGCATAACCGTGATCCTGACCCTCAACATGGGTCAGTTCCGGCATCTCCTCCAGGCAACGACGCTTCTTGTCCTCAGGCAGGAGCTTGAAGACCGGGCAACGGCTCGAGAAGCCACAGCCCTTAGGCGCGTTCACCGGAGTGGGCAGGTCGCCCTCAAGCATGATGCGGTGGCGCTTAGCCTCAACCTCGGGATCCGGAACCGGAATCGCCGAAAGCAGTGCACGGGTGTACGGGTGGATCGGGTTGTCGAACACCTGGTCGACGTCACCAATCTCAACAATACGACCCAGGTACATCACTGCAACGCGGTCGGATGCATGGCGAATCACCGCGAGGTCGTGAGCAACCATCAGGTAGCTCAGACCCAGGTTTGCACGCAGCTCCTCCAGCAGGTTAATCACGCCAGCCTGGACGGACACGTCCAGTGCGGACACCGGCTCATCCAGAACCACGAGCTTGGGGTTCACAGCAAGCGCACGAGCAATACCGATACGCTGACGCTGACCACCAGAGAACTGGTTCGGGAAGCGGTTCACGTGGTCAGGCTGCAGACCCACAATGTGCATCAGTTCGATAACGCGCTTCTTGATGTCTGCCTTGTTCATGCCCTGGTTTTCCAGGGGCTCAGCAAGCACCTCGTAAACGGTGAAGCGCGGATCCAGAGCACCGGTGGGGTCCTGGAACACCATCTGCTGGTTCTTACGCAGCTCAAGAATCTCACCTGCGGACTTGCCGTCCTTGGTGGAGGTTCCGTTAATCAGAATCTCACCGTCGGTGTTCTTGTTGAACTCCATGATTTCCAGCAGGGTGGTGGTCTTACCACAACCGGACTCACCCACGATGGAGAAGCACTCGCCCTCGCGAATATCGAAGGACAGGCCGTTCACAGCCTTCACAGTGCCCACGCGGCGCTTAATCAGCGCACCCTTCATGAGCGGGAAGTGCTTCTTGACGTTGCGGACCTCCAGGACGGGGGCACGCTCCTCACGCGGAATACCGTCGTACTTCGATACCGGGGGCTCCGGAACCGGGTACAGCTCGTCAGCAGTCTTACCGACCAGCTCCTGAGAGATGGTGCAGGAGGAGTAGTGACCCTCGCCAACGCCTTCCAGCAGCTGCAGATCGGGCTCGCCGTTGGAGTCCTGGCAACACTGGCCACCGCTCTTAGCGATGGGGCAACGCGGGCGGAAGGAGCACGCGGTCACCGGGTTGATCAGGTTCGGAGGGGTACCCTCAATCGGAACCAGGGAGACCTTCTCGGAACGGTCCACACGCGGAACCGCACCCAGCAGACCGATGGTGTACGGGTGGGAGGGATGCTTGTACAGGTCCTCTGCCTTCGCAATCTCCACCGGCTTACCGGCGTACATCACCAGAATGTCGTCAGCCATACCAGCCACAACACCCAGGTCGTGGGTAATCATGATGGTCGCGGCGCCGGTCTCTTCCTGAGCCTTCTGCATAACCTCCAGCACCTGCGCCTGAATGGTCACATCCAGTGCGGTGGTGGGCTCATCAGCGATGAGCACGCGGGGGTCATTCGCAATCGCCATAGCGATCATGATGCGCTGACGCATACCACCGGAGAACTCGTGCGGGAAGGAACGCAGGCGGTCAGCCGGCGAGGGGATACCCACCATACGCATCAGTTCGATGGAACGGTCCTTGATAGCCTGCTTGCTCATGCCCTTGTTGTGGACCTTGAGCACCTCGGCAATCTGATCACCAATGGTGTACACGGGGGTCAGAGAGGACAGCGGATCCTGGAAGACCATGGAGATCTCCTTGCCGCGGTACGCGCACATTTCCTTATCGCTCAGACCCAGCAGCTCGGTACCGTTGTACTTAATCGAACCGGTGATGTCAGCGGTGGTCGGGTGCAGGCCCATAATCGCCATGGAGGCAACAGACTTACCGGAACCGGACTCACCCACGATACCCAGGGTCTTACCGGGGTGCAGGTCAAAGTTCACACCGCGAACAGCGTGCACGACGCCATTCTCAGTGTTGAAGCGGACGTTGAGGTCCTTAACGCTCAGAACGGGAGAGGTACTCATTAGTTCTTCGCCTCCTTTGCAGCGGCAGCAGGTGCCTCTGCCTTCTCGTTCTTCTTGGACTTCTTGATCTTACCGACAGACATGGAGGTCGGGTCGAATGCGTCACGCAGACCGTCGTTCATGAGGGCCAGCGGACCAACCAGCAGGAAGAAGAACAGAACCGGGAACCAGAACATGTGCGGCAGGGTGTTAATCTGCTGCGAAGCATCCGAAATCAGCGAACCCAGCGAGTAGTTGGGGTACTTAATACCGATGCCGATGAAGGAGTAGGCAACCTCAGAGAGCACAGCGCTCATGATGCCGCTGGTGAAGTTCAGAACCAGCAGGGAGCCGATGTTCGGAACCAGGTGGCGCATCACAATCTTGAAGGGGTGCACACCCATGTAGCGTGCAGCCTTCACGAAGTCGCGGTTAATGAGGGACTGTGCCATTGCACGAATAACACGGGCGCTACCCATCCAGCCGAAGGCAATCAGCACGGCAGAGAGCAGAATCCAGGTGGGGACGCTCTTCTGAATCTGCTTACCAACCTGACCGTTGATCAGAATAGCCAGAATCAGCAGCGAGGGAACCATAATCAGGGTCTCGAGGATGAACAGCATGATCTTGTCAATCCAGCCACCGAAGTACGCCATCACACAGCCGTAGACTGCGGAGATGAGCACGGTGACGAAACCAACGATCACACCAATTTCGAGAGAGGTCCAGACGGCCTCAACCATCATGGCGAACACGTCGTTACCCGCAATGGTGGTACCGAACCAGTGCTCAGCCGAGGGGCCTTCACCCAGCGCCATGTAGTCAATGTCGTTGGGCTTGTACTTGGTCAGGTACTTACCGAACAGACCGAACAGACCCATGCCGATGAACACGGACAGGCCGAAGACTGCAGCCTTGTTACGCAGGAAGCGGCGCAGAATAATAACGCTCTTGTTGATGACCTTGAAGTCACCGTTCTCCTGTACCACCGGTACGGAGGAAGTTGCAGTTACCTGGCTCATGAGATCCTCACTCGGGGGTCGACGATGGTGGTAGCGATATCAGCGATGATCGCACCGACAGCGAACAGTGCAGAACCGTACGCGAGGGTCACGGTCGCAGCGTTCACGTCCTGCGAGGAAATGGAGTCAATCGACCACTTACCGATACCGGGCCATGCAAAGACGGTCTCGGCGAAGAATGCACCCGCAAAAATCAGCGGAATCTGGTACGCGATGGACTGTGCCACGGGGATGAAGGAGACGCGCAGCGCGTGGCGAGTAATCGCCTGGTTGCGGGTCAGACCCTTAGCACGAGCGGTACGCACGAAGTCAGCGTTCACGTTATCGAGCAGGTACTGACGCTGTGCAATCTGGTAACCAGCCCAACCGAAGATGGTCATACAGAAGGTCGGCACGATGTAGTGCGCCGCCATATCGATGGTGATTTCCCAGAATCCGGTCAGACCCGGAGTCGAAATACCGGTCACATAGAAAATCTTCTCTCCACCATTAGCAACGGCGATGTTGTTGATAGTGGTCGCGCCCTGCTGCACCACGAAGTACGCAACGGGGGCGGGGATGATGTAGACCAGGTAGGAGTAACCGGTGATAACACGGTCAGAGAACTTGTACTGGCGAGCTGCCGAGTACACACCCAGGGCAATACCAATCACAATCGAGAGAATGGTAGCCACCAGCAGCAGGCGGGTAGAAACCCACACGCGCTGGCCAAATTCCTGGTTAATGTACGCGCCGTTGGGGCTACGGCCCCAATCGAACTTGGTGACCACATTGGTCAGCCACTGAACGTAGCGGTCCCAGGGGTTCATTTCGGGATCAAGACCCAGGGACGCGAAGTTACGGTTCACCTGCTCGGGGCTAGGCTTCGGAACCTTTTCCTGCTCCAAGAGGGCAGGCTTCAGGGCAGTAACCGCAGCAAAGTAACCCATCGTGGTCGTAATAAAGACCATGACGAGGTACGTCAGCGATCGCTGGAGGATGTACCTAAACATGGGACGGTTCCCCTCCTTGTGTAGATGTCGGTGTTAAGGCATGTGTGTCATGCTGTCCCAGTGCACTGCTTCGTGATGACTGTCACTAGGAGCATATTTACTTTATCTTATATAGCCTGTAACACTTCCACCAAACCCACATTGGGCACTTTCACCCCTTAGAACAGCCTGTACGCAAGCTCAAAAAGTGCTGAATAAAAAAATGCCCCGGAATACCGGGGAAAAGGGGCGGATTAACAATTTTTACGAAAATTTTACATCCGAACCATTTAAACCCACATAGGGACGTAATAACCTTTTCGATAAGCGCTTTAACAGGGTAAAACACCACGTAAACCCACCGTTTAGGGGACTAAACCAACACTTCCAACCCCTAAACCAAGCACTAAGGCACACCTCTTAAGCCCGCCATTTAAGGCAACGCAACCAAAAGCGGCGCCCCGGCGCAAGCAAAATGCTCGCACCGGGGCGCCGCTTATATAGGAAGGCAACGCCTCCGCATCTAGTGCTAAGACCCTAGCTCTTAGCGTTAGGCTCCGAATCAGGCGAAGCCTCCGAGCTCAACGACTCGGCAATACGAGTACGAGCAGAGCCCTGCATGCTCTTCAGAGCCTGCGCATCCTTCGCCGCCATCTCCGGAGTAATCACCGGAATCGCGCCCGTCGCCGCACGAGCAATATCAACAGCCGGCTCAGTCTCCAGGGTCGTCGCCAACGCATCCTCACGAATGAAGAACAGAAGCAGCGTAGACACCAGACCCAGCGGCACCAGGTACAGGAACAGAGGAATCAGCGCATCGTTATACGCATTCACAATGATGCCGTGCACCGGCTCCGGCAAAGACGCCACCAACTCAGGAGTCAACGACGAAGACGCATGGCCACCCGAAGACTGCAGCGCCTGCTGCGGCATACGCTCAGAAATCAGCGAGGTCAGACGCGAAGTAAACAGACCACCCACCAGCGAGGCACCCACAGTAGCACCCACCTGACGGAAGAAGTTATTCGACGCCGTCGCGGTACCAACCACGCTCACCGGGAACGCATTCTGAACAATCAGAGTCAAGAACTGCATAGACATACCCAGACCGGCACCCATCACCGCAAGGTACACACAGAACAGCCAGGTCGGAGTATCAACAGTCACGGTCGACAGCAGGAACAGGCCCAGCGCCACAATCGCGGTACCGCTCGTCACGTAACGCTTGTAGCGACCGCTCTTCGACACCACGCGGCCCGTCACAATCGACACCACCAGCATGACGCCCATCATCGGGATCATCAGCAGACCGGCAACCGTAGCGCTCACACCCAGCGCCATCTGCAGGTAAGTCGGGATGTACTCCACCGCACCGAACATCGCCACACCCAGCGCCAGAGAAGCACCCAGAGTCAGCAGGAAGTTACGGTTCTTGAACAGGTACATGGGCATGACCGGCTCAGCCGCACGGTTCTCCACCGGGATGAACACCAGCGCAGCAACCACCGAGAAAATCAGCAGACCAATAATCTGCGGCGAAGCCCACTCGTACTGGTTACCGCCCCAAATCGTGGCAAGCACCAGCGCACTCGTACCCGCCATCAGAATCAGCGAACCAAGGTAGTCGATGCTGTGCTTCTCACGCTCACGGAACGGACGGTGCGGCAGCAAGAAAATCACCGCAAGAATCGACAGAATAGCCAGCGGCAGGTTCAGCCAGAACGCCCAACGCCAACCCGGGCCCTCAGTAATCCAGCCACCAATCAGCGGACCAGCCACCGACGAGAACGCAAAAACACCACCGATAATACCCATGTAGCGGCCTCGGTCGCGGGGAGGAATCACATCAGCAATCACCGCCTGAGAAAGAATCATCAGGCCACCGCCGCCCAGACCCTGCAGGGCACGAGCAAAAATCAGCCAGTTCATGTTCTGCGCGAGCGCGCCAACAATCGAACCCGCCATGAAAGAGACAATCGCAAAAATCAGGAAGGGCTTGCGTCCGAACTGGTCAGAAAGCTTGCCGTAGACCGGCATCGTAATCGTCGAAAGCAGGATGAAAATAGTAATCACCCAGCTCATGTGCTCCACACCGTGAAGCTCACCGACGATCGTGGGCAGCGACGGCGCCAGAATCGTCTGGTTCAGCGAGGACATGAGCATCACAATGACCAGGCC
>CALGXU010000273.1 GCA_937935205.1 uncultured Rothia sp. | reverse complement strand
CGACGGCAACTTCGACAGCACCCCGATGGGCATCTCCCTGCAGGGCGTTATCAAGGGCTGGACTCAGGGTCTGAAGGGCAAGAAGGTCGGCTCCCGTGTTGAGCTGGTCATCCCGGCGGATTTGGCGTACGGTAACGACACCGGCGGCTCCAAGCCTTCGGGCGCCCTGGTGTTTGTGGTTGATATTCTGGGTGCGGAGGAGAACCCGCAGACCCTGCAGCGTGCTCAGGCGGCTTCTAGCGCAGCTGCTGCGGAGGCGAGCGCCTCGGCAACCGCTGAGGCTTCTGCAACCCCGGCAGCTACCGCTTCGGCTACCGCACAGTAGCCCGGAACCCACATTTTTATACCGCGCTCGCCGCTTATATGACGTAGGCGCCGGGCGCACCCCACTATTTCGATGTATTTCGAACCAATCAAAGGAGACACCTATGTCTTTCGGTCAGCGTAACCTCGACCGCGAAAAGCCCGAAATCGATTTCCCCGAGGGCGACGCCCCCACCGAGCTGGTCATTACCGACCTAATCGAGGGTGCAGGCGCTGAGGTTGTTCCCGGCTCCCGCGTGCTCACCCACTACGTTGGTGTGGCTTTCTCCACCGGTGAAGAGTTCGACGCTTCTTGGAACCGTGGCGAGCCGCTGCCGTTCCAGGTGGGCGTTGGCCAGGTTATCCGCGGTTGGGATGAGGGTCTGCTCGGCATGAAGGTCGGCGGCCGTCGTCGCCTGGAGATTCCGGCAGATATGGCGTACGGTGACCGCGGCGCTGGTTCGGTCATTAAGCCCGGCGAGTCCCTGATTTTCGTGGTGGACCTGCTGGACGTCCGCTAAGGACTAGCCGGTAAGGTTTTCGAGTTTCTCGCGTTTCTCGCGTAAGAGATACGTAGCCCGGTGCTTTCTCCCGCTGGTGGGAGGGGCGCCGGGCTTTTGCTATATCGGCTATATCCGATATGCACCATGACGAGGTTGAACTCTTCCCCCGAGATTTTGTGTGTTAGGGCGAAGGCAACCGAGAAATCCCGTTTCCTCCCCGACTAGCACCCGCCATGTACGGATGCTAGAGCGTTAGGGAGTCTAAGGAGAGAAACCATGAAGACCGTTAACTACCATCCCGTGCGCACGACCTTTAGCGCGCTTTCTGCGGCAACGTTGCTGCTGGGGCTATCTGCGTGTGCGGGCGATACTCAGAGCAGCACCCAGAATTCTTCCTCTTCCTCGACCGCATCATCGAGCGCGCCGGCATCTGCGCCGGGTTCAGCATCCTCGTCTGCTGTGGCAAGTGCAGTGGCACCTTCGTCACCGGTAGCATCGGATGCTACTGAGCCGAAGGGTTCTGAGGTGGTTGAGGTTCGTGCTGCTGATGATACGAATGCGGATGCCTCGATTGCGAAGGACGCAGCGGTTAAAGCTGCTAAGCGTGTCGTGTTGCAGGAAGAGCGTGCTGTTATTGCGTGGATGCATGGCGATTTGGAGCATACGAGTGATGAGGAGTTGCTGAAGTTTGTGGAGCCTGGCTCTTTGGATCAGGTGAAGGAAACTCTTCAGGCTACTCGTGATGACCTCAAGAATAATGGTGGCCCCTTCACTGGGAATACGAGTGTTCAGAATATGACGGTTACTGATATTGGTAGTGCTGAGTATTCGGATGGTAGCTCGTATCCGTATGGCTATATGCGTGTGAAGTTCTGTTCGGATTGGACTCAGGTGCATACTCCGGATGGTAAGCGTGCTGTGACTGGTCCTGAGGCTCAGATTACTGTTGAAGCGGTTGTTA
>CALGXU010000272.1 GCA_937935205.1 uncultured Rothia sp. | reverse complement strand
GTAAGCGGGGAAGTTCGGGTCGTCAGTCTTCACATCCGGCCAGGGGGAGACTTCCGGCAGCTTCACCTCGGGCGCGCCAGCCTGAAGGTACAGAGCCACCGCCAACTCACCGCGAGTAGCGCGTTCCTTGCGCTGCTCATCGGTCAAGCTAGGCTTCTTATCCTCAACAGCGTCAGAGCCCTTGAAGTTCAGGTCCTGAGAAGCCAACAGCTCACCGCGACCCTCAGGCGCCTTACCCACAACGGGGGCGAGGAACTCGCCGCTCTCGCTGTAGCCGTCATTAGCCCAGACCTCCACCACGTACTTCTTCGAAGCATCCAAAGTGTTAGCCGGAACCTTCACGGTGCCGTTCACTACACCGTTCACATACTCAAAGGCGCGGTCGTGGTGGTTGTACTCAATAATGTCGCTGGTCGCCAGAACAGGGGTGTTCGAACCCTTCTCACGAATAACATACTGAACACCCTTGACGGAGTGAATCTCACCGTAGAAACCGGTACCCGAGAAGTAAATGTCCTGATCTGCGGCAGCGTCACCCAGAGCCTTGTATTCCACCTTGGGGGCAAACGGGCTGGGACGGAACGCCTGAGTTTGCACCGCAATACGCTGAATCACATTCTTACCAGCCCACAAATCCTCAATGGTCAGCTGAGGCTGACCCTGCTGCTCAGCAACCAGGTCAACCTCGTAACGCACCTCGTAAGGCAGGATACCGGGGAAGTAGTAGCGAGGCTCATAGTAGCGCTGAAGCACGTCCGGCTTGACCGTCAGCTGAGCATCCAGGGTGCCGTCTTCAGCAATGGTGAAGTCCTTACCTTCCTCAAAACGCAGCGGCGTATCATCAGCGGGCAGAAGGTCACCATCGGGAACGCCCTGAGAAGCGGCCAGATAAATCGCCACGTTGCCGTGCTTCTCACGCCACTCCTTGGTGAAACCCGAACCCTTCACATGGACGGTACCGCCCTCGAAGGTGTACAGCAGCTGAGCCTTGCCGTCGTACAGAACCTCGAACGTCGGAGCGTCCTCCTGGACAGCCTTAACGCCCGGAACATCCGCAGCCTGCGAACCATCAGAACCGTTAAAGTTCAGCGTCTGAGAAGCGAGCAGGGTGCCACGACCCTCGGGTGCCTTACCCACGACGGGAGTGACAAGCTCGTCGCTACCCTCATAGCCGTTGTTGCCCCACACCTCGACAACGTACTGCTTTGCCTTATTCAGGGTGTTCGCCGGAATATTGACGGTACCGGTCACATAGCCGCCCTGGTAGGCGAAGGCCAGTTCCTCGTGGTTATATTCGATGATGTCGCTAACCGCCAGAACCCGCGCCCTCAGGGTCTTCTCACGCACAACAATCTGAACACCCTTCGGGGAGTTAAAATCACCCTCAAAACCCCAACCCCAGAAGTCCAGAACCTGATCCTCATCAGTGTTCTGCAACGAGTGGTAGCTCAAGTGGGGATCGAACTCAGCAGAAGTATCAGCAGGATTCTCACGGACACGATCATCCGACTGAGAACCAGCCGCTGCAGGAATATCTGCAGGAGCATTCTGGGCAAGCGCCGGAGTCACCGGTAGAATAATCGCACCCGCCAGCGCCAGTGCACTGCAG
>CALGXU010000271.1 GCA_937935205.1 uncultured Rothia sp. | reverse complement strand
ATCCACAAGAGTTTTCCACACGGTGGAAAACTTGTAATTACAGAAGTGGATAAGCAGCGGATTTAGGTGTAAAACAGGGCTACTTCCCTGATATTTAGCGGAATAGTCCCAGGGTTCGCGGGTGTGGATAACTCGGTGACTACAGAAGTTTTGGGGGGATATGCACCGCGGTGGATATCGTGCCGCCGCAAATATCCCTAGGCTCACGCCCTGCGAGCCGGTAGCGTCTCCACACCCTGCACACCCGCCGCAACCACCGCCTCCACACCACAAACGAGCCCGGAATCACGCGGAAAAAAGCGTCAAGAACTTGATTTACGCCCTCCACTCTTCTAAAGTTGTGCTGTTGTGTGTGCACCGCCTACTGCGAATAGTCGCGGTACCTCCGTGCACCAAGAAGCGTACGGTTCCGATACCCCGTGAGGGCACGAACCGCGAAAATCAAGGAGACAAAGTATGAGCAAGCGTACTTTCCAGCCGAACAACCGCCGTCGCGCCAAGAAGCACGGCTTCCGTCTGCGTATGCGTACCCGTGCAGGCCGCGCGATTCTGTCGAACCGCCGCGGTAAGGGCCGCGCAAAGCTCTCGGCCTAATCACGGCATATAGTTCGCCCGCCGATGCACACGCATCGGCGGGCGAACTATCATTAAGCGTGAAATACATGCGGAGATCAGCTTGCCACACGAGCCGAATCTCCCACACTACGTAAAGGGGAACACGTGCTGCCTCAACGGCACCGTATGCGCACCAGCGCTGAATTCTCCCACGCCTTCCGTTCCGGCATCCGTACAGGACGTCGGAACATCGTTGTATCTATGGCGAAAAATCCTGGAAAAACAACCCAGGTAGGTTTCATTGTGTCGAAGGCGGTGGGCAACGCAGTCACACGCAACCTGGTCAAGCGCCGGTTGCGTGAACTTGCTGCGCTCACCTGCGCCGCGCATCCGGAAGGCTACGCCATTGCGGTGCGAGCGCTTCCCGCCTCCGCGAGCGCCAGCTGGGATCAGCTGCGTCGCGACTACGAATCGGCGCTCGAGACCGCTTTCGCTAAGCTCGATTTGCCTCAGAGCAAGGAGAAGCCGTGAGCCGTCCCCAGCGTGAGCGCTGCGAAGAACGCTTCCACGCGCATCACAGCGGCACCTATAGCGCTTCTGCTGAGACTCTGGGCCCCGACGAGTTGCTGGCGCTCGCACCTAACGAATTCGTGAGGCCTGAAACGTTCCTGCAGGCACTCTACGTTCTACCGCAGAACCTGCTGATTGCGTGCATGAAGGCCTACCGCAAGGTCGTCTCCCCCCTCTACGGGGATGTGTGCCGCTACTACCCGACCTGCTCAGCCTACGCTCTGGAGGCGCTGACCACCCACGGTGCGATGGGCGGGCTTTCCCTGACGGTGCGCCGTATTCTGCGGTGTGTTCCCTGGGCGACCGGAGGTATCGACCCAGTCCCGGCGGGGAAGCGTACTTTCGCTCCCGGAGCAGAACCGAAAATTATTCTGCTCAACCACCCCCATCTTTACACCCCTCACACCGGTGGTGACGCCCGCCCTGAGTAGGCGGCGCCTCCCACACAATGACTTAGCCGAGTCCTTAAGGAGTATTCCCGCGTGAATATTTTTGATTTGATTCTTTGGCCGTTTAAATGGATCGTCTCCGTGGTCCTGTGGCTGTTCCACACTCTTTTCACCTCGCTGGGTATGGACCCGGCATCCGGCATGACCTGGGTTCTGTGCATTATCTTCCTGACCTTGGTGATGCGTACCCTGACCATTCCGCTGTTCGTCAAGCAGATTAAGGCTATGCGCGGTATGACCGCGATGCAGGGCGATATGGCGAAGCTGCAGGAGAAGTACAAGGGCAAGAAGGACCAGCTCTCCCGCCAGGCTATGGCTCAGGAGCAGATGGAAATGTACCGTAAGCACGGTACGAACCCCTTCGCCTCCTGCCTGCCGATTCTGGCTCAGATGCCGATCTTCTTCGGTCTGTACCAGGTGCTGATGGGCGTTCCCACCGCGGCGCAGAGTAACGAGAGCGTGCTCATGCTGCCGGCTGATCTGGTGCACCAGTTCAACGACTCGCAGATTTTTGGTGCGCAGCTGTTCGCGACCATGCTGCACCCGGGCGCTGGCGATACTACCGCGACCGTTGTTCAGGCGGTCATCATGATTGTTCTGATGAGTGCGACCCAGTTCTACATTCAGAAGCAGCTGAGTGTGAAGAACATGTCGGAGGCGGCTCTGAACTCTCCGATGTTCCGTCAGCAGCAGATGATTATGTACATCTTCCCGATCATCTTCGCTGTTTCCGGTATTAACTTCCCGCTGGGTGTTATGTACTACTGGACCGTGTCGAACCTCTGGTCGCTGGGTCAGCAGTGGTGGGTTATCCGCAATAACCCGACCCCCGGTTCTCAGGCGGAGCGTGAGCTGAACGCTCGCCGTGCGGCGAAGGGCCTGCCTCCGATCGGTAAGACCCGTGAGCAGCACGAGAAGGATCTGCAGGAGGCTCGTGAGCGTGCCGCTGCGGGTCAGCGTCAGCAGCCGGTCAGCAAGAAGCGCCAGAAGCAGCAACGCAATAAGCAGAACGGAAAGAAGTAGTTTCCTTCCGTGAGCCGGGCCGGGTTCTCGCCATTCGTGGTGTGAGCCCGGCGCCGTGTATGAGATACTTTTTACCCCTAGGACACCCCTCCGAACATCCCGAGGATTATTGTGACTGAAGCTATGGAATATGAGGACGAGCAGCTCGTTGAGGAGCAGCTGGTAGAGGAGCCCCTTGAGGGCGAAGAAGACGATTTTGAGGACATCGACGAGGAAGGCGATATCGCCGCTGACTACCTCGAGGAGCTCCTCGATATTGTCGATATGGACGGCGACATTGATATTGAGGTGCGCAATAACCGTATCTACCTGTCGGTCGTCAATGACGATGATGACAATGAGGAACTGCGCCACCTGGTTGGCCGCCACGGTGAGGTTCTGGAGGCTCTGCAGGAGCTGGTGCGCCTCTCCGTCCTGGCTGGTAACGGCACCCGTTCCCGCCTGATTCTGGACATCGCTGGTTACCGTGCTGAGCGTCGTGAGCAGCTGGAGAAGATCGCTGCCGAGGCGATTGAGAAGGTGCGCGCTACCGGTCGTGATGAGCACATGAAGCCGCTGAGCCCGTACGAGCGTAAGGTTGTGCACGATGTGGTGGCTGCGGCTGGCTTGTACAGCGAGTCTGAGGGCGAGGGTCCCCGCCGTCACGTGGTGATCTCTCTTCCCGAGGTAGGAGCCTAGTATGGAGACTTCGAAGGTTGCTCTCAACGAGAGTGAGCGCGCCGCAGCGGAGGCTGTGTTCGGTGAGCGTCTGCCTCTGGCGGAGCGCTACGTGCAGCACCTGGCGACGACCGGTATTGAGCGTGGCCTGATTGGTCCGCGTGAGGTGCCGCGCCTGTGGGCTCGCCACGTGCTGAACTGTGCCGTGGTGCAGGAGTACATCGCACCGAATGCTTCGGTGGCTGATGTTGGCTCCGGTGCCGGCCTGCCCGGTCTGTGCCTGGCGATTGCTCGCCCGGATTTGAAGCTGACCCTGATTGAGCCTCTGGAGCGCCGCGTGATTTGGCTGAACGAGGTTGTTGAGGATCTGGGCCTGGAGAACGTGACCGTGCTGCGCTCGCGTGCTGAGCAGGCTGTGGGTGCCGTGGAGGCCGATGTGGTGACTGCGCGCGCTGTGTCGGCTCTGGTGGGCCTGCTGGACATCACCCTGCCGATTCTGCGCGGCACCGGTGAGCTGCTGGCCCTGAAGGGTCGTAGCGCCGCGGAGGAGATTACTAAGGCGAAGAAGAAGCTGAACCGTTACGGTGCACGCGAGACCGAGATTCTCACCGCCGGTGGTGACCTGCTGGAAGAGCCGACAACGGTGGTTCGAGTTCGCCTCTAAAGGTTTCGTCTCAAATGGGCGGTGCCGCAACGAGCTAGTGAATGTGCTGGCTTGCGCGGTACCGCTCATTTTTTGTGCGCTGCTTGCCGGGCGTGTGTAGCATCTGCATCCGTAGAGTACATAGAATGACCTCTCGCGTGGAGTATTGACCTGATGCCGGGTACCCTTAAGGAAGGATTGAAACCTTAGACTCTTCTGCATCAAAGCCTGATGGTTCAGTAAGGGGTACCGAGCCCTTCAAAAACCGTTCGGGCAGCACCAATGTTTCACGTGAAACACTGCAGGCTTCATCACCTCACGGAGTATGTTTCACGTGAAACATACTGAGATGAGTGAATGATGGGGGAGTGGAGGCCGAATCCTCCTCGCGTGCAAAGACCACACAATATTGCCGCACGCAAGGCGTCAGAAGACGCATCACCGTAGACACACCACCCGGATTATGGAAGGCACCCGATGACTCCTCAAGCTCAGAAATCTGTTGCAGATTTGCTCCCTAAGCCTGTGCATACGCGTGTCTTCACCGTGTCGAACCAGAAGGGTGGTGTGGGTAAAACCAGCACCGCCGTGAACCTCGCAGCTGCGCTCGCGGAGGCTGGGCTCAACGTCCTGGTGATCGATAACGACCCGCAGGGTAACGCCTCGACCGCACTGGGCATTGAGCACGGTGTGGATGTTCCCAGTGTCTACAACGTCCTGATTGAAGATAAGCCGCTTTCCGAGATTGTTCAGGAATGCCCCGATATGCCCGGCCTGTTCTGTGCCCCCGCCAATATCGACCTTGCGGGCGCGGAGATTGAACTGGTCTCCCTGGTGGCACGCGAGACTCGCCTCAAGAACGCCCTGATGGACTACACCGAGTGGCGCGAGAAGCAGGGCATGGAACGTCTGGACTACGTCTTCATTGACTGCCCGCCGAGTCTCGGCCTGCTGACCGTCAATGCCTTCGTTGCGGCAGAAGAGATTCTGATTCCGATCCAGTGTGAGTACTACGCCCTGGAAGGTCTGAGCCAGCTACTGAAGAATATTCAGATGATTCAGAAGCACCTGAATTCTAAGCTGCGCATCAGCACGATTCTGCTGACCATGTACGATGCCCGCACCAACCTGGCGTTCCAGGTGGCGGAGGAGGTGCGCGAGCACTTCCCGGAGGAGACTCTGAGCGTAAAGATTCCTCGCTCGGTTCGCATCTCTGAGGCTCCCAGCTATCAGCAGACCGTCATCACCTACGATTCTTCGTCGACTGGCGCTCGCGCCTACCGCGAGGCGGCACAGGAACTCTCGCGCCGATCCGCATAATCTAAATCTTTTGAAATGAGCCCCTTTGAATTGTCTATCGATAATTCAAAGGGGCTCATTTTGTGCGGTATTTTCTGAGTTAAACACAGAAAAACAGCCTTATTGAATTAATTATCAGGAATAATTCGGGTGATGTGCCGTGCAGTCTTCACTCCTGCTTTCGAGTGCTTATTTCGTTTACACTAGATGAAGAAGAAAAAATGAGTGGGCTCGTCCGGGAGTCCTAAGGAGTAACGATGGCTGAAAAGCGACGCGGCTTGGGTCGTGGCCTGGGGGCACTGATCCCTCAGAGTACGAAGAATTCTGGTAATCCTGAGGCGAAGGCAGCCGAAAAGACTGCTGACGTAAAGACTGCACCCAAGAAAGTATCTGCTCCGATTGAAGAGCCGATGACTGACGGCCTCTTCGAAATGGCTCACGAGGCTAAGCCGGAGAAGCAGCGTAAGAGCGCTAAAACTGAGTCTGTAGAGGCTAAGCCTACTGAAGTTGCCCCCGCTCAGGAAAAGCCTGCTGAAGCTAAGAAAGTAGAGGAGAAGGTCGAAGCCCCCACCTCCTCTCAGGATGTTTCACGTGAAACATCGAAGAAGAAGTCCCGCGTGGACATGGGTGCGGCACTGCGCAACACCACCCTGACTCGCCGCCCGGTGGACTTCTTCTTTGGTGAAGATGTCTCCACCCCGCAGTCCGCCCCCGAAGAGCAGGGCGGCCTGGTCCCGGTTCCCGGTGCCCAGTTTGCTGAGCTGAATGTTCGAGATATCCACCCGAACCGTAAGCAGCCCCGAACCGACTTTGATGAGCAGGACATGGAAGAGCTCATCCACTCGGTACGCGAGATTGGCGTTCTGCAGCCAATCGTTGTGCGTCCCTCGCGCGAAAACGGTGCCGAAAAGTATGAGCTGGTCATGGGTGAGCGCCGCTGGCGTGCAACTCAGGCAGCTGGTCTGAGCACCATCCCGGCGATTGTTCGTGAGACTGAAGACGGCGACCTGCTCCGTGACGCCCTGCTGGAGAATCTGCACCGCAGTCAGCTGAACCCCATTGAAGAGGCAGCGGCATACCAGCAGCTCATGGAGGAGTTTGACACTACTCAGGAGCAGTTGGCTAAGCGTATTGGTCGTTCTCGCCCCCAGATTTCGAACACGATTCGCCTGCTGAAGCTGCCTGCTCTGGTGCAGCGTCGCGTTGCGGCGGGTATTCTCTCTGCCGGTCACGCTCGTGCCCTGCTGGCTCTGACTGACCAGGCTCAGATTGAGACTCTCGCGCAGAAGATTGTGAACGAGGGGCTGTCGGTTCGTGCGACTGAAGAGCTGGTGAACCATGCATTCGGCGCAGCGGAGGTGAAGGAGCGTAAGGCTCCTCAGCCTCAGAAGCACCGTGAGCGTCTGGACTATATTGCGGAGGCTTTTGCTGACAAGCTCGATACTTCGGTGAAGATTTCACTGGGTGCCCGCAAGGGTAAGATGACCATCGAGTTCGCGAATGTTGAGGACCTGAACCGTATTATCCGCGTTTTGGATTCTGATTTCTCGGGCTGAATTTTCACATAGAACAATATTTAGCAACTGAAATCAGTTGTATATATAAAAACCCTCGGTGATGTTTCACGTGAAACATCACCGAGGGTTTTTCTTTAGCTTCTCGAAAGATTAGCCCAGGTGCTCGGAGAACTCAGCCAGCAGGGCAGACTTCGTCTTAGCGCCTACGGTCTTCTTGACGACCTCGCCACCCTTGAAAAGGT
>CALGXU010000270.1 GCA_937935205.1 uncultured Rothia sp. | reverse complement strand
ACTACGGATGGTTTCTTGTACCCGAATGCTGAGCTTCAGCGTCGCGGCATTATGCACCGTAAGGGCTTCCCGGAGTCCTATGATCGCCGTGCTCTGTTGAATTTTGTGTCGCAGGTGAAGTCCGGTGCCGAGCGTGTGGTCGCGCCGAAGTATTCTCACCTGTATTACGACATCATGCCGGATGAGCACATTGAGGTCACCGCACCGGATGTGCTGATTCTTGAGGGTTTGAATGTTTTGGCGCCTTCTCAGGCTGAGGGTCCGGAGACTTCTGATCTGACACTGAGTGATTTCTTTGATTTCTCTATTTATGTGGATGCCCGCACTGAGGATATTGAGCGCTGGTATGTGAATCGTTTCTTGACGCTGCGTTCTTCGGCTTTTGCGAATCCGGAGTCGTATTTCAAGCGTTATGCGGAGCTGAGCGATGAGCAGGCGGTTGAGGTAGCGACCGGCATTTGGAAGAGCGTGAATGAGCCAAACCTGGTGCAGAATGTTTTGCCGACTCGTGCTCGTGCGCATTTGATTCTGCAGAAGGGTGCCGAGCATACCGTGGAGCAGGTTCTTCTGCGTAAGAACTAGAGGTTCTTTAGGTTTTATTGTTCGTGTGCGGCTTTCAGTCGCCCGTGTAGCTCGTTTGTGGTGCATTCTAGTAGAAGGCGCCGGAGGCTCCACTCCCCTTTCGGGGTGGGTTTTAGGTCTCCGGCGCTTTTTGTATGCACCTACTTTTGTATGAACCTACACCGTGATGAGGAGTTATTGTGAAGTCTCTACCCCGTACGTCTCTGCCCCGTACGTCCACCGCTCAGGAGTCTTTTGATAGTTCTGTGGTGAACCGCCGCACTCTCTTGGGCGCCGCTTTGGGGGTTGGCGGTACCGCACTATTGGCGGCTTGTGGTTCGCAGGGTGGCTCGCAGGGTCAGGGTGCCGCCTCGTCATCTTCTGCAGCGAGCGCTTCTGCCTCTGAGTCTGCGACGGCTTCGGCGGCTTCTTCTAGTGTCTCTTCCACTGCGGCAGCCTCTTCTGCCGCGCCCTCCCCTGTTGCTTCTGCAACCGGTGCTTCTGCCAGCGCTTCGACTTCTGCGAGCGCGTCTTCTACCCCGTTGGCTCTTGCTCAGCCTAGTGTTGAGTCTCAGCCGGACTCGTTGCGTTGCCTCGTAAATAAGATGCGCCCCTTTGCGCAGCAGGATTGGGAGCCGAGCGACCTGGTGGAGTTCTACGGTCATCAATTGCGCGCTGAGGCGGCGAAGGCGGCGGATACGATGATTGATGCGGCCGCTACTGATGGTGTGACTCTGCTTGTTTCTAGCGCGTATCGTTCGTATGCGGTGCAGCAGCAGACCTATCAGTATTGGGTTTCGGTGAACGGTCAGAAGGTGGCGGACCAGTTGTCTGCGCGTCCCGGCTATTCGGAGCATCAGACGGGTTTGGCGATTGATTTTGCCTCTCCTGAGGGTTGCCGTTTGGAGGAGTGTTACCGCGATACGCTGGCTGGTCAGTGGTTGGCGAAGAATGCTCCGCGTTACGGATATATTTTGCGCTTCCCTGATGGCCGTCAGTCGGTGACCGGTTATCGTTTTGAGCCGTGGCATTACCGCTATGTGGGTGTGCAGATTGCTCAGGAGTATGTGGCTTCGGGCGCAAAGACTTTTGAGGAGTTCATTGGTACGGGTGCGGCGCCCGATTATGCAAGTGCGAGCTAGGCTCTGAGCTAATCTTGTGGCTTTGCTGGCTGCGCCACGTGGTGATGTGTGTCGTATTTCTAGGTTCCGCACCGGAAATAAATAGGCACTGTAGATGCATATTTTTTCGCGTGCACACCCCGTAAATCCGCGGTTTTCCGCAGGTTTCAGAGATTTTTACTCATGCTTTATGTGACCTAGACCTTAAGTATTGGGCACCACAGAACCACTGTGAAGAAAAACACATGCTTTACAGCGAAAATTTTCTCAAGATACTGCTTTTTGAACACCTAAAAGGCGCTATTCTATATCTCATGCTTAAGGGTTTTAAAGATTTTCTGATCCGCGGTAACGTCATCGACCTCGCAGTTGGTCTGATTATGGGTACCGCCTTCACCGCTGTGGTGACCTCGCTTGTCCAGGCCGTCCTGATGCCGGCTATCTCCATGCTGGTTAAGTCCCCCAACTTCGATGAATTCCTGGTCTTCGACCAGATCAAGGTTGGCGTGTTCCTGACCGCTGTTGTCAACTTCATCCTGATCGCAGCTGCTGTGTACTTCGCAGTTGTTGTGCCCGTTCAGAAGCTGACCGAGCTGGCTGCAAAGAACAAGGCTGAGGAAGAGGAAGAAGAGGAAGAGACCGAGATCGCACTCCTGAAGGAGATTCGCGACGCTCTGGCAAAGAAGTAATTTCTCTGCTCTCTACCACTAACTTTCAAACCCCCGTATCCCCTGTGGATACGGGGGTTTTCCGCATCCTCTTCCCCTGTGCCTGTTCCTGATAACGCAGAAGGGCTGGGAAGGTATCTCTACACCTTCCCAGCCCTTTCTCGATCCTCCGTTAGGGAAGAATACGTTTAGAGTGCCAGTTCCTTAGCCACAACGTCAGCCAGCTGCTGAGCAACCTCATCAGCCTGCTCCTGGGTTGCAGCTTCAACCATCACGCGCACCAGCGGCTCAGTACCGGATGCACGCAGCAGCACGCGGCCGCTGGCACCCAGTACGCCTTCAGCCTCGCTGACAGCAGCAGCGAGCGCCTCGTTGGTCTTCACAGCCGCACGGTCAACGCCCTTGACGTTGATCAGGCGCTGCGGGGTGGGCTGCATACGCGATGCCAGCTCGGAGAGGGTCTGACCGCTTCGTGCCACCTCTGCAGCCAGCTGGATGCCGGTCAGAACGCCGTCACCGGTGGTAGCGTAGTCGCTCATGATAACGTGGCCGGACTGCTCGCCGCCGAGGTTGTAGCCGTGCTCGCGCATGGACTCGAGGACGTAGCGGTCACCCACAGCGGTGCGGCCGAGGGTAATGCCGTGCTCGCGCAGGTACAGCTCCAGACCCAGGCTGCTCATCACGGTTGCGACGAGGGTGTCCTTTGCAAGCTTACCTTCGCGCTTAGCGGCAACAGCCAGGATAGCCATAATCTGGTCGCCGTCTACCAGGTTGCCCTTTTCGTCAACTGCCTGGCAACGGTCGGAGTCGCCGTCGTGGGCGATGCCGAGGTCCGCGCCGTGCTCAACGACAGCTGCCTGCAGCTTCTCGGGGTGGGTGGAGCCCACGCCGTCGTTGATGTTGGTGCCGTTGGGCTCTACAGCCAGTGCGATGACCTCTGCGCCCAGCGCCTCGAAGGTTGCCGGGGATGCAGCGTAGGCCGCGCCGTTTGCGCAGTCCAGAACAATCTTCATGCCGGCAAGGGGCTTGTCTTCGGGCACGGTGGAGACCAGGTGCTTTACGTAAGCCTCGGTACCGTTCTCCAGGGGCTTGACGGTACCCACAGCACCACCGGTCGGGTAGCGGAAGGACTTCTCGCGGTAGACGCGCTCAATAGCGTCCTCAACGGAGTCTTCCAGCTTCTGGCCGCCGCGGGCCAGGAACTTAATACCGTTGTCCGCTGCGGGGTTGTGCGATGCAGAAATCATCACGCCGAAGTCAGCACCGGTGTGTGCCACCAGGTAAGCTGCTGCGGGGGTGGGGACAATGCCGGCGTCCAGCACGTCAACACCTGCGCTAGCGAAGCCAGCCTTCATCGCAGAGACAATAAAGTCTGCAGAGGATCGGGAGTCATTTGCAATCACGGCACGGGGGCGTACACCCTCTTCTACCGTGTCAAAGCCCAGAACAATAGAAGCCGCCTGAGCGAGCTCCATAGCCAGGGCGGGAGTAATTACATCGTTTGCCAGACCGCGTACGCCGTCGGTTCCAAAAAGTCGTTCAGTCACCCTTTTATTTTACGTTGTGAGTAACTCTGCTTAGGCGTATACACCGTAAATTCTTCAGAATCAGAAAGTGATTTTCAGCGGCTACACATCTGCTTCATAACTAAGGTTCGTGTAAATGCGCGAAGGTGCCTGCTCTCCGTTCCCGGGTTGGGAAAAGAGAGACAGGCACCTTCATAGCGCAAGCTGTTTGGCAGCCATATCGCCGCAGGGTTGAGTTTTTGCTCTCCCCTATCTGTCGACGCTTACTTGACGACTGGGAAGCCGTCGGGAGAGTCGCCGGACTCATCCTCAAAAACGTCGGATGCGGAGCGGACGATCAGCGAGTCGAGCTCGCCCACGACTGCCTCATCCTTGGAGGGGTAGTCGAACTGGGTGAGCACGTAACGCATTGCTTCCAGACGTGCGCGCTTCTTGTCGTTGGACTTGATAACGGTCCAGGGAGCGTCACCGGTGTGGGTGTAGAAGAACATTGCTTCCTTCGCCGCGGTGTAGTCGTCCCACTTGTCCAGGGAGGCCAGGTCAGTGGGGGAAAGCTTCCACTGACGAACCGGGTCGGTACGGCGGGAGGTGAAGCGTGCGAGCTGCTCTTCGCGGGTGACGGAGAACCAGAACTTGATGATGTGGATACCGGAGTTCACCAGCATGCGCTCCAGGTCCGGTACTTCGCGCATGAACTCGAAGTACTGTGCCTGGGTGCAGTAACCCATAACGCGCTCAACGCCGGCACGGTTGTACCAGGAGCGGTCCATCAGGACGATTTCGCCGCCGGAGGGCAGGTGCTTGATGTAACGCTGGAAGTACCACTGGGTCTGCTCGATGTCGGTCGGCTTCTCCAGTGCGACAACGCGAGCGCCACGGGGGTTCAGGTGCTCGGTGAAGCGCTTAATGGAGCCACCCTTACCTGCTGCGTCACGGCCTTCGAAGATGATGAGGATCTTCTGACCGGTGGACTTAGCCCAGAGCTGCAACTTCAGCAACTCAATCTGCAGGGCACGCTTTTCCTTCTCGTATGCCTTACGGCTGAGCTTGGTGTCGTAGGGGTAACCCTTCTTCCAGGCCTGAGAGGTTTCGTCGTCCTTCTTGTCCTTGCCGAGGGCGCGGGTGAGGGAAGCCATTTCGTCCAGCTCTGCCGAGTAGTCTTCAACGACGGAGGTGCGGCGCGCCTGGGGCTTCAGGGCTTCCTTGATGGCTTGTTTCTTCTCAGAACCGGTGTGTGCGTGTGCGCCTTCAGCGGTGTGCTGGTGAGCGTCAGTCTGAGGAGCCTCCACTGCCTTCTCTTCGGGCTGGGTGGAGGGATTCTGCTCTGCCATGAGTACTCTTTTCTTCCTGTCTGCTTTGACTCTTTAACTCTACCGGTGTGCTCTTCGATGAACAAACGTAACAGTTACAAGTACCCTTAACGTTTAAGACAGGTAGATACGCAAAACGCCCCGACTCTCCCAATGGGAGAAGCGGGGCGTAACGCTTCGTGAAAACCAGCGATTAACGCTTGGAGAACTGCGAAGCCTTGCGTGCCTTCTTAAGACCAGCCTTCTTACGCTCGATGACGCGTGCGTCACGGGTCAGGTAGCCAGCCTTCTTCAGTGCGGGGCGGTTGTTCTCGCGGTCGATCTCGTTCAGTGCACGAGCGATACCCAGGCGCAGAGCACCTGCCTGACCGGAGGGGCCACCACCGTTGATGCGTGCGATGACGTCGTATGCACCCTCGAGCTCCAGGAGCTTGAAGGGCTGGTTGACGTCCTGCTGGTGCAGCTTGTTGGGGAAGTAGTCTTCCAGGCTACGACCGTTGATGGTCCAGTTGCCGGAACCGGGCACAACGCGAACGCGTGCCACTGCTTCCTTGCGGCGACCAACTGCTGCGCCTGCAACGGTCAGTGCCGGACGTGCTGCCTTAGCCGCTGCGGGGGCAGCGGACTCCGAGGTGTAGCTGGTCAGCTCTTCCTCGACTACGATCTGCTCTTCGTTCTGAGCCACGATTTCTCCTATTGTTTCTCGTAGGCCCGAATTACTGGGCGACCTGGTTGAATTCGTAGGTCTTGGGCTGCTGTGCCGCGTGCGGGTGCTCGGGGCCAGCGTAGACCTTCAGCTTCTTGAGCTGCTGTGCAGCAAGCTTGTTCTTGGGCAGCATGCCCTTAACAGCCTTCTCAACCGCGCGAACGGGGTTGGTCTCAAGCAGCTCTGCGTAGTTCACGGACTTCAGACCGCCGGGGTAACCCGAGTGGCGGTATGCACGCTTCTGCTCGAGCTTTGCACCGGTCAGGGCGACCTTCTCAGCGTTCACGATGATAACGAAGTCACCGGTGTCAACGTGGGGAGCAAAAGTCGGCTTGTGCTTACCGCGCAGCAGGATAGCGGTCTGGCTTGCGAGGCGGCCGAGAACAACGTCGGTGGCGTCAATGACGTGCCACTGGCGCTCGACTTCGCCGGGCTTGGGAGTATAAGTGCGCAAAATATTGGCCTTTGTCTCGAAATGTACATACGGCGCTTAGTTGGGTATCGCGCCTTTTACTTACGTGCATGACGAACACCCGGGTGAGGACCGAGCTGCCGCCCGTTCTGCCCGTACTCTATATCGCCTTAACGTCCTGCAACTAGACAGCGATTTAGAGCGCGCTCGGGTAGAACACGCACAACATATCAAGACTATACAGGACGTCGAGTGCTTAATCCACCGCCAAAGCCTTAAAAATAGGGCTTTTTTGCCTTAAACACATTTTAAATTCCATCCGTGTAATTTACCCTCGGCGGTTGCACTCCCCCGCGACGCTTCACGGCATATGGGCAACGTGACGAGGCTCAATATACACAGGGCGTTAAGCGCTCTGTGCTTCGTGATCCTCGCGCTTTGCTCGAGCACGTTCCGCCTGCTCTCCATACAACTCCGGCGCAGGGTAGTAAATCTCAGCTAGTGCCAGCGCATGCGGAGGCGCCAGAGTCAGCGATGCCTCGCGTCCCGGGTTCTCAATCCGCTCACGCAACCAGGCGGCGTCACGTTTGCCCGTGCCGTAGAGCACCAGCGCGCCCACCAGCGAGCGCACCATGTGATGGCAGAAGGCATCAGCCACCACACGCACCTCA
>CALGXU010000269.1 GCA_937935205.1 uncultured Rothia sp. | reverse complement strand
GCTCACGAAGTTTAGCGGTCGGATTAGCCAGAGCAGAACCAGAAATAAGCGAGACAACCGCCAAGATAATCGCCAACTCTGCCAACGCCGCACCACGGCGACGCATCATGAAGAACGCAACGCTGAAGACTGAAGCTGCCAGGGTGAGAATCAGCGGCTGAATGTGCATACGCTCCATCAGCGGCGCCACCTGGGAGCCGATGAACATAAACGGCGAGAGCAACCAATCCAGCCACTCGAAGGACAACACATAATGCAACAAAGACAGCGCCAGACTGACCATGCCGTAGTGCATACCCCACATGAAATCCACGATGTTCGCAATAATCGTTTTGTTGAAGGTGAAGGCATCGCCACGGTCCAACGGCAACGTGGAGTAGCGGTTGAGCTCGATACCCTCTTTATCCTTCAGGTTCGAGGTATCCAGAAACAGGGTGAAAGCATCTCCACCGCTACTTTTCTTCGCCTCATCCGCATGCACCACAGGGTCCGTCACTGCCGCCAAGATCAAATACAATCCCATGACCTTCAGCGCCAAAGCAGTGCGCGGGCGGCGCGCAGCAAAGAAGCACCACCACTGCACCAAGACAGCGGTAGGGCTCTGATACTGCCTCAAAAACGAAATCATGAGAAAAATCCAATCAATAACTACAGTCCAAAAAGGGACCTAAGAGCTAGACCCCAACTATGGCAGCGGCACCAGAGGCCTGTACCTTCTGCTACTGAGCTACCAGGTTCCTCTTCTTCGGAGGAGTCGTCAGCGTCGCCTTACGAGTCTTCGGGTCCAACGGCAACTGAATCTTGATCTTGCCGATACGAGAGTTCACATCACGGTAAACACATTCACCACGACGCTCTAGATCATCCTTCGGCGACAAACCAGCCAGCAACTCACGGTACTCAACCACGTCATAGCCTTCCTGAAGCCACGACAGGTTCACATTCGCCAACTTCGCATCACCAGTACGGAACAAAAAACGATGCGGAATCAAACCCTGAATCACCTCTGTACCGAAATCTCGTGCAGAGTGAGAGCCCAAACCAATCGCCGCCTTATGCTTACGGCCACGACGAATCATCTCCTCAACACGGTGACACGCCTCCGGAGAAGCAGTCAGGTGCGCCGCCTCATCCACCAAGAACAAAGAATCACGACGATCATCACGAGTAGCAATCGAATACGCCGTCGCAGCCACATGACCATACGTCATATACGCAATCTTCTTCGTCAACGTCATCTGCTGACGCATCTCAGCAGTAGACAAATCACTCTCAGACGGCAAATCAAGACCATGGGTCGCAAAGATAATTGCCGGAGCATCCATATCCAACAGAGGCAACGAATCATCGAACAGGTACCCGACATAGCTACTATCAGCAACCGTATCGAGCATCAACGCCGTATTCCTCGCCTCCTTCGCCAAATGCTCAGGCACTCCCCTACCGGTAGCCAACGCATCACGCAGCTTCGACACCGAGGTAATCTCATGGAAGTACGGGTTATTATCCTCACTCAGAAGACGGCTAATAATCAGACCAACCGGGCTACTGGAATTCATGGAGAACAACATCGAAAACAGGTCCAACACCTGCTTCTTACCCTCGTTCTTCACTTCCTTCACACGCTTCCTAATGTCCTCTTCATCCTCACCCATCTCACGCATCACACGCTCAACAACTTCAGCCGAAGCAGCCGCAACACGCAAAGGGTCCAGAGAAAAACGGGGACTCTTAAACTCCATAATCACCGTATCGGTCATCGCCTGAGCCAGAGCAGCCCATTCCTTGTTCTCAGAGTTATCCACCGCCAGCACCTGACCACCACGATTAATCGTGTGAGCAGCCACCGTCTTCAAGAAAGCAGACTTACCCGAACCCAGCTCACCAACAGCACCAAAGGAACCAGACATATCCGCCTCAGCGTTCGCACCAGGATCCATATACACCGGCGTATTACGACCAGACGACAGATTCTCAGCAATCAAGAACCCCCGGTCCTCACCCAACTGGGTCTCCACCAAAGGAACACCAATACTGAAATCAAAACCAGTCGTCACCTGAGTCAGCTCATTGGCAATAGTGGAAGCAACCGTGCCCGGCAACATATCCCACCACAAGCTGCGCTGATCTCCCACCGGAGCATCCAACAAAAACTCATTCGAAGCATAAAAATCCTGCACCAGCAGAGCCTTCTCCTCCACCAGCTCAGGAGAATCACCACTGACCGAAAAAATCAGCGACGCATTCACCTTCACCTCACGGTCAGAAGCATTCAGATTCTCCGTGAACTCCTCCAACAGCTTCGTAGACTGAGCCAACTTCGACAGACCACCAGAAATCATCCGACCAGAACCATCATGCTGAAAATACTGGTCCGCAATATTCTTCTCACTAGCAGCACTATCTCGAGCCGCCTGAGTCTTCGACTGCACATTAATACGCAACACAAATTCGCAGTCCACCGGCAGACGATTAATAACCTCCAAAAACTCACCACCAGGGAACGTAAAACCACCCACCGGAGTAGAAGACATAATCATCTGCGTCTGATACGTCGGCGCCGCATCAGGATGCTCAACCTTCAAATAGCGGCGCTTAAACGCCTCCATACGCGCAGCAGCACCCTCAAGATCAGACATGCCACCCTCATCCAACAAAGGCTCCGGCAACGACCGCAAATTAGTCCACAAATCCGCACGATTCGCAGACGTAATCTTCGCATCCGACGGATACGGAGCCTCATCACCAATACCGCGCATCTGGGCATGATCCCAAATCCACTGAATCGCCTTCATCGACACCGGCACCGGACGAAACACCGACGGAATACGCATCGACAACTCACGCGCACGACGCTTCCACCGACCAAACATCGCCTCCGACGGAGTCGTCACCGGCAACCCCAAATGAGACTGAACCGGCTGATGAGCCGCCCACGCCGCATCCTTAAAACGATTAATCGGCTGAGACCACGTAGAAAGCGGAATCGTGATGAAATACAAACGCTCACCAGAAGGAACACGCTCAAGCTTTTCCAAAGTGAGCCGCGCTTCATTCGCCCACCCAGGATTCTCACCCAAATCAATACCATCAATCATCGACTTATAGATACTGACCGGATCAGTATCAGCCACAAACGAATAGATAGTATATTCACCACGCAAACCCTGAAAAAGACTCTGATGCGCAGCACGAGCGGCCACCTTATCGTCAGTCAACGCGTAACCATACGGCAAACCAGTCAACGCAAAAATCGCATGCGCAACACCGTGCTGAGTGACGAAAATATTCTCTCGACCCCACAGAAGGGGATTCTTACGAGTGGAAGCTGCCATAATGTTTCTCTATCTCTGTACTTCGTTAAGGGGTAGTGTTTCGGGCCGCAAGAATGCTCTCTAACGTAGATTTGCGGGCAGCGCCTTGGCCTGTAGCCTGTGCTGTAGCCGCACCGGAAGAAGCGCGGGAAGTAGTGGTGATTGGACGTGCAGGTGCGGTAACAGATGACCCGTGTGAAGCGTCCAGCTGTTGCAGCGCTCGCATCTTCTCTAGCCGTCTCTTTTCAGCAATCTGTTGGCATTGCTGCTCAGTTTTGAACGGGCGGGGTAGTTTGGGCTGCTGAATTTTGAAAGGGACACCCCGGTAGAGACCGGTTTTAGAAGCAGTAGTCGCTGACGCCGCCGAGGTCATCACGTTGAAGAGATTGCGGCGGGACTCTGGGAGTCGGCCCGTCATATAGGCAACTCCCCAGGCGCCGAAGATAACCAAGATGGCATCAGTGAGAATGAAGCCTGTGGAGAAGAACCAGGCGAACGCCTGCCACAACACCAACAACGCAATAAACCCTGCAATGAGCTGCGGCACCGTATAGGGGCCACCCCACAGGCGGGTACCGTCGATAAGACGACCCACCATCATGGGGATCTTCATCGCACGGGTGAAGAATTTGCCGACGTACACGTCATCATCAAGATTCTTCATCAGATGCACTCGCTTTCGTTAGAGGGGGTGTGGGTGTTGTG
>CALGXU010000268.1 GCA_937935205.1 uncultured Rothia sp. | reverse complement strand
TGTACTTGGGGTTCGAAAGCAGAATCTCACCCATGGCGCGTAGCACAAAGTAGATAATGCTACCGATAATGGCGTAGACGAAGACGATGGAGGGGCCGGTCAGGGCGATGGTCTTTGCTGAGCCGAGGAAAAGGCCGGTACCGATGGCGCCGCCAATTGCAATGAGCTGGATGTGTCGGTAGCTGAGTCCGCGCTGGAGCTTGGAGTGCTCTGCTTCGGAGTCTAGGCCGGTGACGGAGTTGTGCGGCGTTGGCTGCTGTGTCACGTATTTCTCTTTCCTGCGTCGATTCGCCATAGTTTGGTGTGGGCGGTTCCGGGTGGTTGGTATTCATGCATATTTCTTGGCGACAAGAAGGAGGGGCGCCTCGCGTTTCCTCAGCCTGCACGGTGCGCTTGAGCTTGTGGACTCCGATTTTGCGGGGCTTCCGGATTCCTGCATCACCAATAGTGAATTATGCAGAGAATGCATAATTTCAAATTTTACCCCCTCATACCCACATAAGCACAAAGAATCCAACAAGAGATAAGGGTGCAACTGCCCAAAAATTTCTATGAGCGAATTTTGCGCTGTTCCGAGGTGGGTGTTTCGAGGCGGGGTTCGTGTTGCCCAAAAAAATATTTAGAAACTTTACGCGTAAAACTTTACAAAGCGCGGAACCGAGTCTAGAATAGAAACCGTTCAACCGAAAACCTAACAAAACAACGACAGAACAGAAGGACAACATCATGAGCAAGTTCTCCAACGCAGCACTCCGCATCACCGCCGGCGCACTCATCCTCGACGCAGGCGTCAAGAAGCTCAAGGCAGACGAAGGCACCTACGCCTTCCTGCAGCAGATGGCGGCAACCGGTGTTCCCGCAGTCTCCAAGCTGGACGCAGCAACCTTCGGTAAGCTCATCGCCGGCGCAGAGACCGCACTCGGTGCAACCCTGCTGACCCCCTTCATCCCCGCACGCCTGGCGGGCGCAGGCCTGACCGCATTCGCGGCAAACCTGCTGACCATGTACTTCCGCAACCCGGACATGCACGACAAGTTCTTCCGCCCCACTCAGGACGGCCAGCAGCTCGCAAACAACATCGTGCTGCTCGGTGCGGGGCTGGCACTGCTGGGCTCCAAGAAGTAAGCCCCACACGCTAACTCACTCAAACGACCTCACGAGGTGCGACGGGAACGGTATTCGTTCCCGCCGCACTTTTATATGCCCGCAAAATTTCTATGCCCCTCAGACCGGCGCGCGCCCGGCTAGTTCAGCGTCACGCCAGCCCCGCACGCCCGAAACCGCACGGTGTAGCGGCGCTACGCTATTCTTTTAGGTATGTCTACTGAGAACACGCAGCCTAGCCAGGCACCCGAATCCACCGAAGAAAAGGCCAAGAAGCCGGTTCCCGAGGAATTCTTCCGCCAGCCCTACTCCTTCGTCCGCCGCGGCGACCGCCTCACCGCGCGCCGCCAGAAGGCGTGGGACACCTACTCCCCCACCCACGTGCTGGACATTCCGCGCCTGCGCACCGATACCTCCGTCGCGCCCGAGGCGACCTTCGACCCGGTCAAGATTTACGGCCGCGAGGCGTACCAGGTCGTCGAGATCGGTTCCGGTCTGGGCGAGGCGATTGTGCACCGCGCAGCTGAGGTGCCCGAGGCGAACTTCCTCGCCGTTGAGGTGTACACCCCCGGCATCGCGGACCTGCTGCTGAAGATGGGCAACGCTGGCGTGGAGAACGTGCGTGTGGCTCAGGCGAACGCACCCGAACTGCTCGATAACATGCTCGAGGAGAACTCCGTGGATGAGCTGTGGGTGTTCTTCCCGGACCCCTGGCACAAGTCCCGCCACCACAAGCGCCGCCTGGTGTCCCCGGCGTTCGCTGATAAGGTTGCGCGCGTGCTTAAGCCCGGCGGCATTTGGCGTCTGGCGACTGACTGGGAGGAGTACGCCCTGGTCATGCGTGAGGTTCTGGAGGCGCACCCCGACTTTGAGAACGTGAACCCCGGCGCCGGTGCGACCGAGGAGGATCCGCTGGGTGGTTGGGCTCTGCGTTGGGAGGGTCGTACCCTCACCAGCTTTGAGCGTAAGGCGCAGGAGGCGGGCCGCCGCGCGCACGATCTGACCTACCGCCGCAAGTAAGCGGAGCAGCGCCAGTTACCGCCAGGTGGTTTCCCGCCACCGCGCAAAGTGCATACGTTAAAGCAGGTGAGGCTCCCCGTTCATTCGGGGAGCCTCACCTTCTTGTGTGTGGGTCCAAGTGCATGCGGGGCGGGGGTCTACCCTCCCTCGCGGCGTATACACAAAGACGCACAAGTCTATATAGACGGCTGACCAGCTCAAATGAACTAGAAGTGAGCTAGAACAGCCAAGCCGTTTATCCAAGTGTAGCGGGTTTTGCCGGTTTAGCGCGGCGACTTCGTATCATCCGCCGTAGTTGCCT
>CALGXU010000267.1 GCA_937935205.1 uncultured Rothia sp. | reverse complement strand
TTCCGTTCGGGCCGTGAGGATCGTTCGGAGGAGCGTCGTTCGTCCAAGCGCCAGAACGCTGATTGGAAGAACGCTGAGCAGCAGAACGCTGAGGCAACCTCCGCTGAGGTAAACTCGGGTGTGCAGAAGGCTCAGGAGTCCAAGCGTGTTGAGCGTGAGGACCTGCGCATTGAGGATGTCCGCGAGACTCCGCGTGCATCCCGCCGCCGTGCTCGTCGCGCCGCTGATGAGAAGCGCGCCGAGAAGGCTGCTGAGCAGGCTGCTGAGCAGGCATCCGCAAAGGCTGATAAGGTTGAGAAGTCTGAGCCTCGCACGGTCGTGACCGGCGTGATTGGTGCTCCGGCTGTGACCGGTGTGGTGGGCGCAGCTCCCGCAGCGGTTGAGGCTGAGGCTCCGGTTGAGGATCAGAAGCCTGCGGCTCAGGTGCCCGGTTCGACCCCGCGTAAGCGTCGCATTCGCCGTGCGGCTTCGAGTGCCGGTGCCGGTGCTCAGGTCGTGACCGTGGACGCTTCCGAGCGTGCTGAGGGTTCCGTGGTTGCTTCCGCTTCTGTTGCGGATGTGGCTCCGGTGTCTGATGACGCTTCGGCCCCTGTCTTGTTCGGCATTGGCGTTGCTGCTGCCGACATTAAGCGTGAAGGTAAGGACGATTAGTCTTTAGCTTCCGATCATCGGAATTCCGATGGTGTGTTGTATATGAGATAGCCTCGGTAGGGCGAGCCGGAACTTCCCTACCGAGGCTATTTTTTTCTGTGCGTGTGCTGCGTCATTTTAAAGGCGCTATTAAGAGTGCGGTGCAGTATTAGAGGAGCATCACGTGCCGACTTCGAGCGTTCCGCAAAATTATCTATTGCGCGGCGCGTAGATCATGCCGTATCCTTAAGGACTGGTGTTTATCTCAGTGAAGCCCTATCGACGCAGGGTCAGCGGGAGACACCGCTCCCACCCGCATCGTCTTCGGCGCGGTCGAGTAATCGGCTGAGTTTGGAACGTGCGGGAGAGAGACACCACCGGTGAGCCTCGCGTGTTGGCTTCGGCGGGCAATCCCGTCGGAACGCACGGGCCGTTCCTCCTTGTTCGCGGTCATTTGATTGGCGGGGGAGGGCGCACAGCAATGAAAGCGCAGGCTGCTCATTCGTGTGAGATCCAAGAAGCAAGTTGTCGAGAAAAGTGAGTCCCATAAGTGGCATACGCGATTGTACGCGCTGGCGGCCGCCAGGAGAAGGTTTCCGTAGGCGACCTCGTTACCCTTGACCGTGTTGCAGGCGAGCCCGGCAGCACCATCGAGCTGCCCGTGCTGCTGCTCGTCGACGGTGACAAGGTCACCGCTGACGCAAAGTCCCTGGCTTCCGCCAAGGTTGTTGCTGAGAAGGTTGAGGACCTGCGCGGTCCGAAGATCGTTATTCAGAAGTACAAGAACAAGACCGGTTACAAGAAGCGTCAGGGCTTCCGCGCCGAGCTGACCACCGTCAAGATTACCGCTATCAACGCGTAATCGAAACGACCGGAATTCAACCCTAAGGTAGGAATACAGAATGGCACACAAGAAGGGCGCAAGCTCCACCCGTAACGGCCGTGACTCGAACCCCCAGTACCTCGGTGTTAAGCGCTACGGCGGCCAGTCCGTCAACGCAGGCGAGATTCTCGTTCGCCAGCGCGGCACCCACTTCCACCCCGGCCTGAACGTTGGCCGCGGTGGCGACGACACCCTGTTCGCTCTGGCAGCAGGCACCGTCGAATTCGGTACCCGCAAGGGCCGCAAGGTCGTTAACATCCTGGCAGCAGCTGAGTAATACTCACCGCTAGGGCAGAGGGGGTAGGCGTTAGTCTACCCCCTCTCGCTATGACCTCGAATGCCGTGGATGCCCGCCTGTGCTGGGTTCCACGATGAGGCGCACCCCAACCCGGTCGCGCCTGCCGCCGCATCCGCAGCATGATTGGTGTGTGCCGTGCGGTGGCGAAGTGAAGATTTTCCAAGATAAGGAGAACCCGTGGCAGAATTCGTGGACCGCGTGGTCTTGCATGTATCTGGCGGTCGCGGAGGTAACGGCTGCGTCTCCGTGCGACGTGAAAAGTTTAAGCCCCTGGGCGGCCCTAACGGCGGTAACGGTGGTAATGGTGGCGCGGTGATTCTGCGCGTGGATAACCAGACCACGACCCTGCTGGAGTACCACCACAGCCCGCATCAGCACGCCCCGAATGGCGATATTGGTCGTGGCGATATGCACCACGGCTTTAACGGTGAGGACCTGGTTCTGACCGTGCCGCAGGGTACTGTGGTGAAGGACCGCGAGGGTAATGTTTTGGCTGACCTGCTGCGTGTGGGCGACGAGTATGTTGCTGCCCGTGGCGGTATGGGCGGTCTGGGTAACGCTGCGTTGGCTTCGGCTAAGCGTAAGGCTCCCGGTTTTGCTCTGTTGGGTACCCCCGGTGAAGAGGCTGATATTGTTCTGGAGCTCAAGTCCATTGCGGATGTGGCTCTGGTGGGTTACCCGTCGGCGGGTAAGTCTTCGTTGATTGCTGCGATTTCTGCGGCGCGTCCGAAGATTGCTGACTACCCGTTTACCACTTTGATCCCGAACCTGGGTGTGGTGCAGGCGGGCGATGTTCGCTACACCGTCGCGGATGTTCCTGGTCTGATTGAGGGCGCTTCGGAGGGCCGCGGTCTGGGTCACCGCTTCCTGCGCCACGTGGAGCGTTCTTCGGCTCTGGTGCACGTGATTGACTGCGCTACTTTGGAGCCGGGCCGCGACCCGATCAGTGACTTTGAGGTGATTCGCGGCGAGCTGGAAAACTATGAGGTTGACCCGACTGCGGGTGTTACCGTGCCGCTGCATGAGCGTCCGCAGATTGTGGTGCTCAATAAGATTGACGTTCCTGAGGCTCGTGAGCTGGCGGAGTTTGTTCGCCCCGAGTTTGAGGAGATGGGCTTCAAGGTCTTCGAGATTTCGACGGCTTCCCATGAGGGTCTGAAGCCCCTCATCTTTGCGATGGCAAAGCTCGTTGAGGAAGACCGCGAGGCTCGTGCCGCTGCCGAGAAGGAAGCGGAGCGCGTGGTGGTTGAGGCTCCTGTGGTTCGCCCGAAGGGCTTCCGCGGTAAGAAGAAGCAGGAGTTCATTATTCGCCGCGAGGAGCGTAACCTTGAGCCGCTGTTCCGCGTGATTGGTGAGAAGCCTGAGCGTTGGATTCAGCAGACTGACTTCAATAATGATGAGGCTGTCGGCTACCTGGCGGACCGCCTGGCGCGCCTGGGTGTTGAGGATGAGCTGTTCAAGGCTGGTGCTCGTGCCGGTGACGCCGTGGTGATTGGCGAGAACGACAACTCGGTGATCTTCGATTGGGAGCCGACCATGGTCGGTGGCGCTGAGCTGCTGTCCTCCCCGCGTGGTACGGACGCTCGTCTGGAAGAGATTATTCGCCCGACTCGTGCGCAGAAGCGTGTGGAGTACAAGGAGCGTATGGACGCGAAGGCGGAGGCTCGTGCGGAGCTGGAGTCTGAGCGTGTTGCAGGCGTGTGGACCGAGTCGGTTGAGTACCGCAAGAAGTTGAAGGAAGGCAAGGTCGACGAGAATATCGACATGCCGAACATCGACGACCAGTAGTCAAGCGTTAGCTGTTTCTTAGACAGTGAATGGTGCCGCGCACCGGGGTTTGCTCCGGTGCGCGGCGCTTTCTTTTGTGCGCTGCGCTTTCTTGTGCGTTCTGCGGTTGCGGTTATGGTTGCCTCTCGTACCGGATTTGTGTGTCGGAATA
>CALGXU010000266.1 GCA_937935205.1 uncultured Rothia sp. | reverse complement strand
AACCGCGATCGTGGACTTCACCAGATCCCAGGGAACGAACACCATTGCCGCGCTGAATGCGGCGTCAAAAGTCATGTGGGCGTTCACCATCATACCGGCGATACCGCAGGCGGTCAGAACCACAAAACCGCAGAAGTTCGCGACCAGAGCCATGAGGAAGGTTGCACCAATCGAACGGGTGTTGCGGGTGAACAGGTAGGCGAGGGTACCGGCAATAGCGGCGAAGGGCAGGAAGCCGAGCAGGTAGCCGGCACTCGGGGAGGCGAGCGTACCCAAACCGGCGCCGCCCTTAGCGAAGATGGGCAGGCCAGCAAAACCAACCAACAGGTACAGCGCCACGGAGGCGGTCGCACGCTTACCGCCGAGCACCTGCGCGGTGATGTAAATGCCGAGGGTCTGGAAGGTGAAGGGAACCGCAACGCCGCCCAGACTCATGGCGGGCATGATGGCGAGCGCGGCGATGAAGCCAGCGAACACTGCGATGAGGGAGAGGTCGGTGGCGAGCGAGGTCTTTGCCGCTACGTTACGGCGCGGTGCCTGGGTTGCCTGGGTAGACTGGGCTGATTCGCGCACGGAATCGGTCATTGGGATGGTACTCCTTTGATACGTTTTGCTCCGCAGATTTTTCTACGGAGTTGAGGGTAGCGGTGGTTGACTGCTGTCACAACCCAGTTTTTGAACAATGTTCTACAAATAGTGTTCGGTATGTATAGTACACCTCACGCCACAAAAACAAAAGGTTTCCCACATGCGCACTCGGCACACCTGCACTAAAATTGATGAGGTGCTCCGCGCGCTCGCCATAAACACACCGGCGGACCCCGCCTACCGAGCACCCCAAGACCACACACCAGACGCCATCCGGAAAGGCACCCATGATTGCTGTACAGAACCTCGAATTGCGTGCAGGCGCGCGCCTGCTCATGGAAGAGGTCACCTTCCGCATCGATAAGGGCGACAAGATTGGTCTGGTGGGCCGCAACGGTGCCGGTAAGACCACTATGACTAAGGTACTTGCCGGTCTGACCCTGCCCGCTGACGGTACGGTGACCCGCAGCGGCACTATCGGCTACCTGCCGCAGGACCCGAAGGTGGATGACATGAGCCAGCTGGCGCGTGACCGCATCCTCTCGGCGCGTGGCCTGGACGGCGTGGCACGCAAGATGCGTCAGGCGCAGGACGATATGGCGAGTGAAGATCCGGCGGTGCGCGCTAAGGGCATGCGCCGCTACGACCGCCTGGAGGCTGAGTTCATTGCTGGCGGCGGCTATGCCGCGGAGTCGGAGGCGGCGGTTATCACCTCCAACCTGGACCTGCCGGAGCGTGTGCTCGCCCAGCCCCTGTCTACTCTGTCGGGTGGTCAGCGCCGTCGCGTGGAGCTGGCGCGTATTCTCTTCTCCAATGCGGATACGATGCTGCTGGATGAGCCGACCAACCACCTGGATGCCGACTCGATTCTGTGGCTGCGCGACTTCTTGAAGAACTTCTCGGGCGGCCTGATGGTCATTAGCCACGATGTTGACCTGATGGAGCTGGTCGTCAACCGCGTCTTCTACCTGGACGCGAACCGCTGCGTGATTGACCAGTACAACATGGGCTGGAAGAACTACCTGACTCAGCGTGAGCAGGATGAGCACCGCCGCAAGCGTGAGCGTGCGAATGCGCAGAAGAAGGCGAATGCTCTGATGGAGCAGGCGAATAAGATGCGCGCGAAGGCGACGAAGGCTGTTGCTGCTCAGCAGATGATTAAGCGTGCTGAGAAGCTTCTGCGCGGCCTGGAGGAGGAGCGTCAGACCGATAAGGTCGCGGCGATTCGCTTCCCGGATCCGGCGCCGTGCGGTAAGACTCCGCTGTCTGCGCAGGGCCTGTCGAAGTCCTACGGCTCCCTGGAGATTTTCACGGACGTTGATTTGGCGATTGACCGCGGTTCGCGCGTGGTGGTGCTGGGCCTGAACGGTGCCGGTAAGACCACTCTGCTGCGCATGCTGGCTGGTTCCACTGAGCCTGATACGGGTGAGGTCGTGTACGGTCACGGCGCGAAGCTGGGCTATTTTGCGCAGGAACACGAAATTCTTGATGGTGACCGCACTGTCTTTGAGAACATGAAGTCTGCCGCGCCGGATCTGGACGATACCCGCGTGCGCACGATTCTGGGTTCGTTCCTGTTCTCCGGCGATGATGTGGATAAGCCTGCCGGTGTGCTTTCCGGTGGTGAGAAGACCCGTCTGTCCCTGGCGACCCTGGTGGCGTCGAGTGCGAACGTGCTGCTACTCGATGAGCCGACCAACAACCTGGACCCTGCCTCGCGCGAGGAGATTCTGAATGCATTGAAGGCGTACCAGGGCGCCATTGTGATGGTTTCTCACGATGAGGGTGCAGTGGAGGCGCTGGATCCCGAGCGTGTGCTGCTTCTGCCGGATGCGGTGGAGGACCTGTGGTCGAAGGATTACCAGGATCTGATTTCGCTGGCGTAAGCAATATTTGCTGACATCAAAGCATGGGGAGGCTCCGGTGCCGTGTGGCGCCGGGGCCTCTTGTATATTGCGCGTTGTTTTATTGTCTGTGGCGTATTGTCCAGGGCCTATTGTCTAGGGCGTATTTTTATGTTCTGAAGATGTGTTGCGGAGATATTGCCGGTATTTTTCTCGTGAATAGTGCAGAAAAATGTGACCTGACCCGTGGGGTTGTATGGTTTTCTGATCATATGTGGTGTAATTGCGCCCCCGTGCATGCGATTTATGGGTTCTGACACACAAAACTTGCGGCATATTTGACGGGAAATAATGTTGCCTTGTGGGTTTTTCTGAGGGAAAGAAAAGCTCTCAGCCGATATTTCGGGGGGTCTGTGTGGGCTTTTTGAATTTTTCATGTGTCTCTACATACATTGTGGGAAAAATGGTAGAAACACAACATGCGTGAGGCGTAGACTTATAACTGTTCCCGCCATTGCGAGGACGCAAAAGCGAAACATTAGGGCTCACTACAGATGGTGAGCTAACGCGGGGGAGAAGAGATTCCCGCCCGCTCACAAAGGAGAACTGCCAATGCACAACACTGAGTTCGAGAAGTACCCCACCTCCGGTGAAGAGAACGTTGAGGTTGACGTCTTCTGGCCCATCCAGGACGCTTAATCTCTCACCCCGATAGGTCGGGATAAGGATTAGAAAAGCGCCCCGCTGCTTCCGTAGGGAAGTGACGGGGCGCTTTGCTGTCCTCAGTGATGCTGTCCTCATGGAGGATTTATATAACGTTATGCGGCGTGAATACCCAGTCCGAACATTTGCAGGGGGTATTCGGTAAAGCCCATCATGGCTGCCGCGTACCAGGCGACGTACCCGGTCAGCGCTAGAACGAGTGCCTTCTCGCGTACGCTGCCAGCATCACCCAGGATCGGGAGCGCCATGTAGCCGCTCTTTTTCCATAGGGGAGATGCCACCAGGGGCTTGATGACAATGGGGTAGAGGGGCAGTAATCCGCGAGTTGTCAGCAGGTCACCAATCAGGTGAATGGTGGCGCCGACTGAAATAGCCCAGGGGAGTAGTGCTAGCGAATCGGTCGTGTAGGCGGCGTACCCGAGGGCGACGGCACCGATCCATCCACCCGGCGCACCGAGCACACGTAAGGCTAGACCGCCCGAGAATGCGGCAAGAAGCAGTGAAGCCCAGGGGATTCCGTTGTAGCTCAGGTTGGCGCTGAAATAGGCAATCGCCCAGAAGGCTACCAGGCCCAAAATGGAGTGTGTTCCCTTGCGGTGTCCGCCGCTGACTGCCCCGACAATGCGTGCTACCCAGCGTGAAATGGGTGGAATGGAGTTGGCGATACTGCCGTTGTGGTGGTCAATATCCGGTAGCATGCCCGCACCGGCGCACGCCAGGGTGGTCACGATGAGGGTGGGGGTATCGGGAACCTGCACCACTCCCGTCTCGACGAGCACTAGCCAGCCAGCTGCGGCGCTGACGGTGTGCGAATAGCCCATCATGGGGAGGTGCCTCCTTGTATTCACCCGAACTAATTAGAACAAATATAGCATATATCGAAAGTAGTTTCGATTAAGGGGTGGTCCCTTCGCCGAGCCCTTTCCGCCGGCTACTCGGAGGAGTCCGCCATGGAGCCATCGAAGGGTAGCGTCTGCTTCCAGAACTCGCGCTCGCGCAGGTAATTTTCCAGCCAGCCCACGTGCTCGGAGCACGCCAACCAGATCTTGCGGCGCTCGGGGGTGTGCACCTTCGGGTTGTTCCAGAGCAGCTGAAATTCTGCCGCCTGCTGGCAGCCCTTGCGGGAGCACTTGGCGTACTCGGGCTGTGCATCCTGTGAAAGTGAACCGAGCAGATCCATGTCTTCTTATCCTTACTATTACGCCTCGACGTGCGGTGTTATTCCGTGCCCGCGCGACCGGGCAGAAAAGGGGCGCGGGCAGATCGGAAGAG
>CALGXU010000265.1 GCA_937935205.1 uncultured Rothia sp. | reverse complement strand
CGACCAACCGAAGGCCACACACCAGCCAGGAACACGCAGCTAATCACAGCAGCCACCAGCTGAAGAATCAGCACAGTATTACCGCCACCAGTCAGCGCAGCAAAAACGCTAAACAGCGACACCACAGCAGAACCACCGGTCAAAGCCAGCCACGTGTTCTTCGGGCGTTTACCGGCAAAATCGTACGCGTTCGCCGGAGACATCCACGCACGCACAAAAGCCAGCACACCGACCGCAGCACCAGCGATAGCCAGCAGCGTATCAACAAAAATGGTCACATACCCGACCAGCAGAATAGGAGACATAGTATTCCTTAGAATCAGCAGCTTCTCTAGACAACCCTAGCAAAGCGCTTAGCGGACAACCTTAAAGGCCTCAACCAAGTCATTGTAAAGGTCATCTACGTTCTCAATACCCACCGACAGGCGCAACAGAGACTCCGGAATCGAATCCGGCTCGTTACCGTGGCGACGACGACGCTCCACCAGAGACTCCACGCCACCCAGGGAGGTCGCCGGAGTCCACAGCTTCAACGCCTCCACGACGTTACGGGCGCCAGCAGCATCAGTGTCCAGGGTGATGCACAGAATCGCGCCGAAACCGTCCATCTGCTTCTTCGCAATCTCATAACCGCGATGGCTCTGCAGGCCCGGGTAACGCACCTCAGTTACGAAGGGGTGCTCGCTCAGACGCTCCGCAAGAACCTGCGCGTTCTGCACCGCACGCTCCACGCGTAGCGCCAGGGTGCGCAGACCGCGCAAACCAAGCCACGCCTCCACCGGACCGGGGATTGCGCCGTTGGTGATGCGGTGGTGCAGCATCGCCTTGTACAGCTCCTCATTCGAGGTCAAGGTCATACCCAGCAGAACATCAGAGTGGCCCGCCAGGAACTTCGTAGCGGAGTGAACCACTACGTCCGCGCCCAAATCCAGGGGACGCTGCAGAATCGGGGTTGCGAAGGTGTTATCCACCGCGGTCACAATGCCCAGGCGGCGAGCAGCAGAAAGCAGGGCAGGCAGGTCAGCAACCTCAAGCATCGGGTTCGTGGGGCTCTCCAGCCACGCCAGGACCTTCGGTGCCGAGTAGTTCACGTTCTCCGGGGTCACGCCGGCGCGCGATGCGGCATCCTCCATAGCGGCGATAACGCTCTCGGTGTCTTCAATATCCACGCGAACAAGCTCAATGATGCCGCGGCGCTCCAAATCCTTGCACAGGGTCACCGACGCCATGTATGCGTGCTTCGGAATCAGCACAATGGAACCAACCGGCACCAGGTCAATGACAGCAGCGACAGCAGCCATACCGGAGGGGAACAGCAGACCGGGCTGGGAAGCGTTCTCCAGCTTCGCCACAACCTCTTCCATGCCCTCCCAGGTGGGGTTCGAGAAGCGAGCGTACACGCGATCATGCTCAATGTTGACGGCGTCCACACCGCGGTAGGTGGAAGAAAGAACAATCGGAGGGTTCACCGGCGCGTCATGCTCGTGCGTCGGGCGGCCGCCAGAGACGACGAAGGTCTCAGCGGAGTAATTCATGTCGTGGTTATCTGCACTCATGTCTTTAAGCCTGGCACACCCACGCCCAGAACGCACGCCCGCGCAGGTGACGGCACACAGGATTTACATGTTTTTTACCTTGATACGCGCTCAATGCCACGCGGAGGTATCACCAAAACCGCACCGGTGTTGCCAAGAGACCCGGTACCCTTAAGGGTGATGGATACTCTCAGCTACACCCCCGATGCACAGAATCTTCCCGCCGACCCGACCGGTCGCCGCGGGCTTTTTATCGTGGTCGAAGGAGGCGACGGCGCCGGCAAAACCACCCAGCTCGCCCTGCTGAATGAAGCGCTCAGCGCCCGCGGATACCGTGTCATCACCACCCGCGAACCCGGCGGCACCGAGATTGGCGAGAGGCTACGCGCCCTCGTCCTGGAAGCTGGTCAGGGCACCATTGACGACCGCACCGAGGCGCTGATTTTTGCGGCATCCCGCGCGGCTCACGCCTCCCAGCTGATTCGCCCGGCGCTCGCTGAGGGCGCCATTGTGCTCAGTGACCGCTATATTGATTCTTCCGCTGCGTACCAGGGTGTTGGCCGTGATCTAGGTGTTGAAACCATCGTCGATTTGAGCCGCTGGGCTACCGCCGACCTAGTTCCCGATGCGACCCTGTTGCTGAGTGTGCCGTTGAGCGCCGAGCAGGAGCGCATGGATCAGCGCGGCACCGTTGACCGTATTGAGGCTGAAGGCGCGGCGTTCAAGGCACGCATTCACGGTGCGTTCGAGCAGATTGCCCGTGAGGACGCTAACGGTTCGCACCGCATCATTGATGGTGTGGGCACGATTGATGAGGTACACGCCCGCGTGCTTGAGGTGATTGAGCCTCTGCTTGCCGCCCGCGAACTGGTCCGCACCGGTCAGGAGGACTCATGAGTCTCTGGGATACCCTGCTGATTCCTGCCGATAAGCTCCAGCAGCTACGCACGGATGCCGCCGCCGACCGCCCCACGCACGCTTGGCTTTTCACGGGTGCGACCGGCGCGCCTCACCGTGAGGCGGCAAAGGTTTTCGCTGCCGCCCTGCTGTGCGAGCAGCCCGACCCGCAGGACCGCGGGTGCGGTCAGTGCAAGGGTTGTGTGACCGTCATGAACGGTTCGCACGCAGATTTTACGCACTTTAGTACCGAGGCGACGCACATCAGCATTGATGAGGCACGCGAGCTGGTCATGAAGGCTCAGGACCGCCCGACCGTGGGGCGCTGGCGCGTGATTCTGGTCGAGGACACCGAGCGCATGCCGGAGCGTACCTCCAATGTGTTGTTGAAGGCGATTGAGGAGCCGCCGCCGCATACAATTTGGTTGTTGACGGCTCCCTCCCCCACTGATGTGCTGGTGACGATTCGTTCGCGTTGCCGTCCGGTGCAGTTGCCGGTGCCTACCGATGCGCAGGTGCATGAGTATTTGCTGGCGCACGGTGTGGTGGATCCTTTGGCGCAGCGTGCGGCGCGTCTGGCTCTGGGGGATGCGCAGGAGGGGTACCGTTTGGCGACCGATGAGCAGGCGATGGCTCGTCGGGAGTTGATTACCTCCCTGATTCTGAATGTTCGTTCTATTTCTTCGGCTTTCAATGCGGCCGAGAAGCTCACCGACCTTGCCGACCAGGACGCACAGGCTGTCTCCGCTCTCAAGGATGAGCAGGAGCGCCAGGAGCTTCTGGCGCTGCTGGGTATTCGCGAGGGTGAGCGTGTTTCGCCGTCCTTGCGAGCGCAGGTTCGCCGCCTGGAGGAGCAACAGAAGCGCCGCGCTAAACGCGTTTCATCCGATACGCTGCAGCGTTCCGTGGCGCAGGTTCAGACGGTTCTGCGTGATGCGTTGACGGTGGCTCTGTCGGCTCAGGCTCCGCTGGTCAATGAGCATTTGCGTGAGCCTCTGGAGGCGTTCTGCACCCGCCGTTCCGCCCAGCAGCTGCTGGAGGATGTGCAGGCGGTCGAGCTGACTCTGCGTCGCCTGCGGACGAACGCGAATGCGCGTCTGGCGCTTGAGGCGTTGATGAGCCGTTTCGTGTATCAGTAGCTTCTTAGTAGCTCATACAGCAAAAGGGGAGGCACCGAAGAGATAATCTTCGGCGCCTCCCCTTTTTCTATTGGTTCTCAGAGCCCTGAGAGCTTAGTTGCGGGCTCAAGCTTAGTTACGGAATCAAGCTTAGTTGCGGACTGGAGCTTAGTTGCGGAAACCGTGAACCGGCGAGGGAATACGGCCGCAGCGGGCGATGAACGCCTCCGCGCTGGGGGTGTGGGTGGGCATGACGGGCGCGCGACCGAGCAGACCACCAAATTCGACCATGTCGCCTACGCCCAGGCCGACCGCCGGGATGACGCGGACCGCGGTGGTCTTGTGGTTCATCACGCCGATTGCTGCCTCGTCGGCAATCATTGCGGCGAGGGTTGCGGCGGGGGTGTCACCGGGGACCGCGACCATGTCCAGGCCGACGGAGCAGATGGCGGTCATTGCTTCGAGCTTGTCCAGGGTGATGTTGCCGGCTGCCGCGGATTCAATCATGCCGATATCCTCAGAGATCGGAATGAAGGAGCCGGAGAGACCACCAACATTTGAGCACGCCATGAGGCCGCCCTTCTTCACAGCATCGTTGAGCAGCGCGAGGGCCGCAACGGTGCCGTGGGTACCGACGGTTTCCAGACCCATCTCTTCGAGGATGTGCGCAACCGAGTCGCCAATCTCTGCGGTGGGTGCCAGGGAGAGGTCAATAATGTTGAAGGGCACGCCCAGACGCTCGGAGGCGAGGGTACCGACCAGCTGACCCACGCGGGTAATCTTGAAGGCTGCCTTCTTGATTTCTTCGGCGCAGGTGTCGAAGGATTCCCCGCGGACCTTCTGCAGGGCGCGGTGTACCACGCCGGGGCCGGAGACACCCACGGAGATGGTGGTGTCTGCCTCCTGCACACCGTGGAATGCGCCAGCCATGAAGGGGTTGTCGCTGACTGCGTTGGCGAAGACGACAAGCTTGGCGCAGCCGAAGCCGTGTGCGTCCGCGGTCAGGTCTGCGGTGGCGCGGATGGTTTCACCCATGAGCTTGACGGCGCTCATGTTAATGCCGGCGCGGGAGGATCCGATGTCTACGGAGGAGCAGACCACGTCGGTTTCTGCGAGCGCTCGCGGGATGGAGCGGATCAGCTTTTCGTCGGCGGGGGTCATGCCCTTGTCGACGAGGGCGCTGAAGCCACCGACGAAGTTCACGCCGACTGCCTTAGCAGCTGCGTCGAGGGTGCGGGCGAACTCCACGTAGTCCTCATCGTTGGAGGCGCCTGCCACCAGTGCGATGGGGGTGACGGCGATGCGCTTGTTGACAATCGGGATGCCGAGCTCAGCTTCGATACCTTCGCAGACACTGACGAGGTTTGCGGCACGGCTGGTGATCTTGTCGTAGATCTTCTTGCGGGCTACTTCGCCGTCGGAGTCGGCGCAGTCGAGCAGGGAGATGCCCATGGTGACGGTGCGAATGTCGAGCTTCTGCTCCTCGATCATTCGGATGGTTTCTAGAATGTTGGTGTTGTGCATCAGTGGAGCCCTAGATAGCGTGCATTGCCTGGAAGATGGATTCCGCCTGGATGCGAATCTGTACCTTCTGTTCGTGCTCGACACCAACCATGGCTTCCTGCAGGTCGATGAGGTTCTGCTGCGTTTCGTCGAAGGAGCAGTGCATGATCATGGTGAAGTATTCGCCCATGATGGTCTGGGAGACGTCGAGGACGTTGACCTTGCGCTCGGCGAGGGCTGCGGTCACGGCGGCGATGATGCCTTCGTGGTCGATGCCTGTGACGGTGAGGATGATCTTCACGGTGTTCTCCTAGTGGTTTGGGGCTGCGTACCTAAGGAAGAGGTGCATAAAGGCACACGCATACGCATATTTATAAGACCAATTATAGGTTACTCAGAACACATTCTGTAGGGTCAACATAAAAAGCCCCTCCCACCGCGCATCGAGGAAATAAAAAATCCACGCCCCCTCACCTTAATTTAAAGGTAAGAAAGAACGTGGATTCTTTATGCGCGTCTTTAGCGGGGCATTGTCTTTTGAATGCTCCATTTATCTGTCTGGATTTGAGCGTCTAGAGACATTTCCCAGACGTAACGCCTAGAACTAAGACCTAACAGGTAAGGCCTAGACGTAAGAAGCGATGTACAGCTCACCGCTGCCGCTCAGGGTTGCTGCCGAGGGCTCACCCACGTGCAGTACCGACTCGGTGGCGCCCAGTACGAACTCTTCGGTGCCGTTGCCGTCGGCTGCGTGAATGGTGATTTCGCCGGATACGCTCAGTGCGGCGCTAATGCCCTCGAAGGTGTATTCCTGCGGCTTACCCTCTTCAACGCGGATGCGGGTCACGCTCATGCGCTCATCCCACATGGCGTAGGTGCCCACGGGCGCATTCTCGGGGGTGGGGCGCTGAATAACCGGAGCGTCCTGGCTTTCGCCCAGAACCTTAATGAGCTCCTCGGTGTCGATGTGCTTTGCGGTCAGACCGGCACGCATCACGTTATCGGAGGGGTTCATCAGCTCAATAGCGGTACCGGAGACGTAGGCGTGCACCTGACCGTCGGGGGTGAAGGCGGATTCGCCCGGTGCCAGGTGTACCAGGTTCATGACGAAAGCGACGAGCAGACCGCGGTCGCCGGGGTACTTGCCGGCAACAATCTGCACGAGCTCAGCGGCGTCAGCAATGATAGGGTTGTCGGAGTCGGTCAGCTGTGCTGCCGCTTCAACAAGCTGCTCAACAGCTGCGGTGGCGGCCTCTTCGGGCATGCGAATAATCTCGGTCAGCAGCTGCTTGGGGCTAAGCTCCACGCGCTCTGCCAGCCAGCCAGCCTTGAACGCCTCGGCAAGCTCTGCCAGCTGCGCGGAGGTGCGCACACCGGTGAGCACGCGCATCTGGGTCAGCGCAATGACGGTTTCAGGCTTGGAGTAGCGGTCCTTGTAGTTGCGGTGCGGCGCGTCGATCGCAATGCCGCGTGCCTGCTCATCCTCGAAGCCTGCAATCGCCTGCTCGGGGGTGGGGTGCACCTGAATGGACAGGGGCGCATCAATCGCAAGGATCTTAAAGAGGAAGGGGAACCAATCGGAGGTACGGTCCGGGCGCAGGAAGCGGGAGGGGTTCTCCACAATCAGCTCATTGAGCGGGGACTCGGTACCGTCAACGGTCGCACGGGAGGGCGCAGCCGGATGCGCGCCAACCCACACCTCAGCCTCAGGCTGCTCGGTGGGCACGGGCACGCCGCGCATGCGTCCGAGAATTTCGCGGGAACCCCACGCATAATTCTGAATCTGGTTTTTTAGGGAAAAAATCTCACCCATGGGGGAAAATACCTCTCGACGTGAGTTGTTTGAAGTAAGTGAAGTGATAAAAAACCCATACATTCAGCGGAATTTATAAGGTTTTACCTGCCCATTATAGAGGCTAGTTGCACTTCTTTACCGCTAAAATAAAAGGCGTGACTACTATTAATCTACATGACTCATTCAAAGCGTACGACGTGCGTGGCATCGTCGGCGAGACCATTACCGCAGAGACTGTTCGTGCTACTGGCGCGGCTTTCGTAGACGTTCTGGGCCTGGAGGGCCAGACCATTCTGGTCGGTGGCGACATGCGCCCCTCCTCCCCCGAATTCATGGATGCATTCGCCCAGGGTGCAACCGCTCGCGGCGCAAATGTTGAGAAGATCGGCCTGATCTCCACTGACGTTCTGTACTTCGCATGTGGCGTTGAGAACGCTGCCGGTGTTACCTTCACCGCTAGCCACAACCCCGCAGAGTACAACGGCATGAAGATGGCCAAGGCTGGCGCTGTTCCGCTGTCCTCCGAGTCCGGTCTGTTCGATATCCGTGACCTGGCTCAGAAGTACCTGGATGCCGGCGAGATTCCTTCGGTTGAGAAGGTCGGCACCGTTTCCGAGAAGGACATCCTCAAGCCCTACGCAGAGTACCTGCGCAAGCTGGTTGACCTGTCTTCCATCCGCCCCCTGAAGGTTGTTGTTGACGCTGGTAACGGTATGGGTGGTATGACCACTCCCGCTGTTCTGGGCGACACCATCCTGCCGGGCCTGCCCCTGGAAATCGTTCCCCTGTACTTCGAGCTGGACGGTACCTTCCCGAACCACCCGGCTAACCCGCTGGAGCCGGCTAACCTGGTTGACCTGCAGAAGGCTGTTGTTGAGCACGGTGCTGACATTGGTCTGGCATTTGACGGTGACGCTGACCGCTGCTTCGTCATCGATGAGAAGGGTGAGCCCGTCACTCCTTCGGCTGTGACCGCTCTGGTTGCTGAGCGCGAGATTGCTCGTGCGAAGGCTGAGGGTAACGAAGAGCCCGTCATCATCTACAACCTGATCACCTCGAAGGCTGTTCCTGAGCTGGTTGAGAAGCTGGGCGGTCGCGCGGTGAAGACCCGCGTGGGCCACTCCTTCATCAAGGCTGTTATGGCCAAGGAGAACGGCGTTTTCGGTGGCGAGCACTCCGCTCACTACTACTTCAAGGACTTCTTCAACGCAGACACCGGCATGCTCGCTGCAATGCACGTGCTGGCTGCTCTGGGTGGCGACGACAAGCCCCTCTCCGAGATTAGCGCGAAGTACTCCCCGTACGTTGCTTCCGGTGAGATTAACTCCGAGCTGGAAGACAAGGCTGCCGCTGTGGACCGCGTGCGTGCACACTACGCTAACGCTCCCGTGGTTGTTGAGGACTCCGACGGTACCACCTTCACCAACACCGAAGAGGGTTGGTGGGTTAACCTGCGTCCTTCGAACACTGAGCCTTTCCTGCGCCTGAACCTTGAGGCACCGGATGTTGAGACCATGGAGCGCGTCCGCGATGAGGTTCTGGCTCTGGTTCGCCAGGGCTAATTCGCCAGGGCTAAGTACTAGCTAGCTACTAAAAATCCCGCCCGCAGATTACTTCTGCGGGCGGGATTTTTCTATTAAGTTCTAAACCCGGCTAGGTTCTTCTGTCTTTAGAGAAAGAACCTAGCCGGGTTTAAGAAACCTAGCGGACGAGCCGGCTTACGCGGTTTTTACGCCTCGCGTGCCTGGTCGTGGAGCATCCACTGGTCGGGGCCGAAGATCTCGTAGTTGATGTTCTTGCCGGGAACGCCTGCCTCCACCAGTGCGGAGCGTACGCCCTGCATGAAGGGCAGCGGGCCGCAGAGGTAAACGTTAGCGTTGGCGGGAACGTCCAGCTTGGAGACGTCGACGCGGCCGGTGAAGTCGCCGCCCTCGCCCTCGATAAAGGATACGAGGCGTGCGTTGGGCAGCTTGCCGACGAGCTCGGCGAGCTCTTCGCGCAGGGGCCAGGTGTCCAGGCGGCGGTCTGCGTGGACCACGGTCACGGGGCGCTCGGAGCCCTTCTCAACCAGCTCGGAGAGGAAGCTGAGCATGGGGGTGGTGCCGATACCTGCGGAGAAGAGGTACAGGGGTGCCTCGGGGTCGCCGAAGCCTTCCAGGGTCAGGTCACCGTAGGGGTTGGAGATCTCGACGACTGCGCCGACTTCCAGCTCGTGCAGGATGGAGGTCATCTCGCCGTTGGGGTCGAGCTTCACACCGATGCGGCGCTGGTTCTTTTCGCTGGGCAGCAGGGTGTACTGACGTGCCTGGCGCAGGCCGTCGCGTGCGGGAACGATGATGGAGATGTACTGGCCACCCTTGGACTCGGTCATGGGGGTCTCGTCGGCGGGCTCGAAGGTCAGAACTACGACGTTCTCACCGGTCTCCTTGCGCTCAACGAGCTTGAAGGGTGCGAACATGACGTCGTTTGCCTGGGAAGCGTACAGGCCCTTCTCCAGCTTGATGAGGGCGTTGCCCATGAGCCAGTAGACCTCGGTCCATGCCTCAACGATTTCGGGGGTAGCCAGGTCGCCCAGGTTAGCGGCGATTGCCTCGAAGAGGTACTTGTAGACGGTGGGGTACTCTTCTTCCTTCAGGCCCAGGGATGCGTGCTTGTGTGCAACGCGGGAGAGGACCTCGTCCGGGTAGGAGTTCGGGTTCTGAACGATGTAGGAGGCGAATACTGCGATGGAGCCTGCCAGTGCCTTGGGCTGGGTGCCTTCGAGCTGGGAGGAGCGGGAGAACATGCCGTCCATCAGGTCGGGGCGGGCGGCGAACATTCGACGGTAGAAGTCGGGGGTGATGTCGTTAATGCGCTCAGCAATGATGGGCAGCGTTGCCTCAATAATGGGGCGGGACTTCTCAGAGAGCATCGGTGTGTGCCTTCTTCCTGTGTGGTCACCTCGGCCATTGTGGCGTGGCCCCTCAATATCAGTATTGCGGGGCGTTCACTCAGACAGCTTAGTTGGTGACAGAGTGTTTATAAAGCACCCTTACCGTAGCATTTTGCGGGGTGCTTGCGCTGAGTGCAGGTCACTCTCTGAGGTGTGTTGACAGGTTTAGGTCAGACTTATGGTTCAGCTTGACTCAAAGAGAGAGCCGAGCGTCACACTATATATTTTCAGCACTGTTTTTGAGTTCGCCGCGTGACTAGCCCCGGAGTGTGCATAAAAATTCTGGCACGGAAATATATTTACTACGGAAAGTATGCAGTGTGGTGCAAAAATGAATATGGTCACATTTTCTGCATTTGAAAAGCAAATTTGCAATATTCTGCACTTACTGCACAATTTCCGGGTTCACGCGGGCGCCGACAACCGCGCACGCAGAGTCAAAACACTCCCCCGCGGCCCTCAAAATCCTGCAAGAAAACCTGCGTGAACTACCTAGCAGCCGGCGCATCAAGCGCAGAAACGCCCAAAACTCCGTGTTAAAAACTCTATGGAGCCTCCCACCGGAAAGCTCCACAGGTACCACGTATTCCTTTAGCGCGCGGGCAGTGCGTTCTCCGGAGGCCCAAAGCCCAGCTCAACAAACACCGGGCCAACGGGGCGCGCACCGGCAGTCAACTCGCTAATGACCACCGAATCAACCGATGCATAGAATGCCTCGCGAGCCTTCGCCAACACATTACGCAGGCGACAGAACTTATCGAGGGGGCAGTGGCCGTTCTCATCCTCGCACTCGATCATGGGAATATCGCCCTCAGTAGCGCGAAGAATAGTGCCGACGGTCGCAGAACGACCCGCATCGGAAAGCATGACGCCACCGGCACGACCACGAGTCGAGTCCAGGTAACCCATGTTCACGAGGAAAGCTACAGCCTTCGCCACGTGGTTGTAGGGGGTGTCCACACCTTCAGAGATCTTCTGGGTGGAAAGCTTCTGACCGGGCTCCAGAGCAGACAGGAGCATCAGAACGCGGAGCGAGACATCCGAGAATGCTGTCAAACGCATGGATACTCCTTCTATCCTTCTCGTGCTACCGTCCCCTCCACGGAGGCGGCAACGGATGCGTGAACCGGGCGGGGTTCGACGCGTTCAAAAATCCTACACTGGCATTGTATAGGGGCGGCAAGAGGGCAAGAAATCATGAGCAGCTACCATTGCCCCCAAACCACCCCGGCGGGGGTTTTAAAGTATTTCTCAAGAGCAAGTGGATTGCATAGCCTTACACTCACACCATTGCAAGAAAACTTGCCGTTCCCCAGGTGACAGGGATTTAAATTTCCCCTCAACGGAAGGAAGGGGCGGAACCTCACCGGGAGATTCCGCCCCTTCAACGCGCTATACCTGAGGTATTAGCTGGGGTGTCTTAGTCCTCCAGAGCCTTCGCCAGAGCGTCGCGCTGTTCGCGAACCTCAGCAGGCAGCTTGTCGCCGAACTTCTCCAACCACTCGTCGATGCCGGGCAGCTCAGCAGCCCATTCTTCCTTCGAGACAGCCAGAGCGGCCTTCAGCTCGTCCTCGGAGATTTCCAGACCGGTCAGGTCCAGGTCTTCCTTGGTGGGAACGGTGCCCAGGAAGGTTTCCTCGCCGCCTGCCTTGCCGTCCAGGCGGTCGAAGATCCACTTCACAACGCGAGAGTTCTCGCCGAAGCCGGGCCATGCGAAGCCGCCGTCGGGGGTGCGGCGGAACCAGTTGACGTAGTAGACCTTCGGCATGTTCTCGGCGCCGTGCTTCTTGCCCAGGTCCAGCCAGTGCTTGAAGTAGTCACCAGCGTTGTAGCCGATGAAGGGCAGCATTGCCATCGGGTCGCGGCGAATCACGCCGACAGCACCCTTAGCAGCCGCGGTGGTCTCGGAGGAGAGGGTAACTGCGCGGAAGACGCCCTGCTCCCAGCTCTCGGACTCGGAAACCAGCGGGATGGTGGTCTTGCGGCGACCACCCAGAACGATAGCGCTCAGCGGCACACCCTCGGGGTCGTAGTACTCGGGAGCGAGCATGTCGACCTGGGATGCGGGGGTGCAGAAGCGGGAGTTCGGGTGAGCTGCCGGGCGGCCGGACTCGGGGGTCCAGTCCTTACCGGTCCAGTCAATCAGGTGTGCGGGAGCCTCGTCGGTCTTGCCCTCCCACCAGACGGAGCCGTCGTCGGTCAGAGCAACGTTGGTGAAGATGGTGTTGCCCTTGGCGATAGCCTTCATAGCGTTCGGGTTGGTGGAGTAACCGGTGCCCGGTGCCACGCCGAACAGGCCAGCCTCGGGGTTGACCACGCGTGCCTGGTGGTTCTCGTCGAACTCAATCCATGCGATGTCGTCGCCGACCATCTCAGCCTTCCAGCCGTCAATGGTGGGCTCCATCATTGCGAAGTTGGTCTTGCCACATGCGGAGGGGAACGCTGCGGAGATGTAGCGAACCTTGCCCTCGGGGTTGGTGACCTTCAGGATGAGCATGTGCTCTGCCATCCAGCCCTCGTCGCGACCGATAACGGATGCGATACGCAGTGCGTAGCACTTCTTACCGAGCAGTGCGTTACCACCGTAGCCGGAGCCGAAGGACCAGATTTCGCGGGTCTCGGGGAACTGGACGATGTACTTCTCGGGGTTGCAGGGCCAGGGAACGTCTTCCTGACCGGGCTCCAGGGGTGCACCGACAGAGTGCAGAGCCTTGACGAAGAAGCCGTTGGTCTCGTTCAGCTTGGCAAGAACGTCCTTACCGATGGTTGCCATGATGCGCATGGAGCAGACAACGTATGCGGAGTCGCTGAGCTCAACTGCAATCTTGGGGTTCTTAGCCTTCAGGGAGCCCATGACGAAGGGAATAACGTACATGGTGCGGCCGCGCAT
>CALGXU010000264.1 GCA_937935205.1 uncultured Rothia sp. | reverse complement strand
CCCGGCACCCTCCGCTGAGCCCACCGTCGCGCCGACTGAAGCTCCTTCTGCTGAGCCGACCGTCGCGCCGAGCACCGTTCCGTCGGTGTCCCCCAGCGAGGTTCCGAGCGTGCCCGCGGTGCCGACCGCCTCCGCTGAGCCGAGCGTGCCTGCTCCGGCACCCTCCAGCCCGGCACCGAGCAGCCCTGCACCTGCTCCGACTACTCCGGCACCCGCAAACCCCGAGCCGTCCAGCCCGGCGCCGTCTGCGCAGCCGTCCACCCCCGGAACCCCGGGTAACCAGTGCGTGCCCGGCAAGATTGACGGCCGCACCAAGATTTCGCACGGCCACCTGGACATTCAGGCGACCCTGAAGGACCGCCAGCTGTCCGTGGGTCTGCGTGACGACAGCGGCATCATTGACGCTGATTCGACCGTGCGCCCGCTCGATTCGGTCGTGTGGACCGTCAGTGAGAACGCCCGCCGTGTACGCACCGAACGTATGGCTGATGAGAAGCTGAACTTCATGGGCCCGGTCGGCACCGCCTTCTACGGCCTGCCGCAGACCCAGCAGAGCGGCCTGCCTTGGCCCGGCTACAACACGCAGGACATCGACTACAGCCAGCTGCGCGGCCCGGTGCGCCTGCACGTGGTTCCGAAGGTCATGCCTGAGGGTGCACGCTTCGGCATGTTCACCGAGTCGCTGAATGGTGCGGATGTGCTGCTGGATTCGACGACCGGCAAGACCACGATCGACATTGATTACGCGACGCACGCGCACGCGAACTGGGTGTTCTCTGAGCCCGGCCAGTACATGTTTGATGTGCACTATTCTGCGACTCTGGCTGATGGTACTGAGGTGAACAGCCCGGTGCAGCAGCTTGCGGTTGCTGTGGGTAAGAAGGCGTCGGATGCGTGCTCGTTTGAGACTGCCGTGCCGAAGGACCCGAACGCTGCGTCGGACGACTTTAGCGGTGTGCGCCGTGTGGATTCGGCAACCCCGGGCGGTACCGCTGGTGCTAACCAGCCCGGCTCCGCACAGTCTGGTGCCGCGCAGGCTGGCTCCGGTCAGGCTGGTGCTTCTGGTGCTGCCGGTGATGTGAACGCGCAGGGTTCGACTGACGGTTCGGCTGATGGTTCTGCTGGTGGAGTGTACCCGGGTGGTATCTCCGGTGGCGGTACCGGTGGCGGCTCTTTGGGTCAGTCTGGTGTGTCTGCTGCGTCGGGTGGCGCTAGCTCCCAGCAGGGCGGCCTTGCCCGCACTGGTTTTGGTGCGGTGTCTGTGGCTGTGGGTGGCGCACTGGTGCTCGGTGCCGGCACTGTGATGGTGCTGCGTTC
>CALGXU010000263.1 GCA_937935205.1 uncultured Rothia sp. | reverse complement strand
CCTCAATGTCTCGTAGGAACTTTTCCATGCTCATGCTATGACCCTACCTGAGGATGGATGCGGATACGAACCGGGACGTTTTGCCGGTCAGATAATGGTTACCAAGCCTGATTTTTGTACCAGATTCCACCAAATTACATGTTTTTCATGCATTTTGATGCTTTTCGCTTCATTTTTAGCGTGACTTCCTGTATAAATGAAGCAACACCAAAACACATCAAACACACCATTTGGAGGTCATCGTGGACCATCTTTCCACTCCGGGCTCAGCCCCCGAAGCCTTCGCTTCACGCTCTGCCGCTTTCGCCTCACAAGCTGCCTTCGCTTCACGCCCCGCAGCCGCGCCTCGTACTGTCGGTGCAGGGGTAGTCGGTGCAGAGGTAGACGCCGGCTCTGCAGCCGGCTCTGCAATCGAGCCCGGCGCTAGGGCAAACTACGCTAGGGCAAACTACCAGGACGCGCTGCTCTTCATTGCCCCTCCTCTGCTTTCCGCGGCGGTCTTGGGCGCGTTGAGCGTGAACCTGCACCGCATCCCTTCGGCGCACCCTCTTGCTGATGCTTCGTTGCTCTGTGCTGGCGCGGCGGCACTCCTCATTACCGCCTGGTGGTTCATCAGTTTTATCTACGCGCTCTTCTACGCTCGATCTTTGCGCGTTTCGAGCAACAACGCTGACCGCGCGGTGCTGAAGGTTCCGGCGTTTTTCCGTCCGCGCTTTATGCGCCGCATTGTTCTGACGCTCGGCGGCACGGCTCTTGGAGTGGGTGCGGTCTTGGCTCCCGCGCAGGCTACGGTGGTGACGCCCGGCAACGCCGGGGCAAACGGCACGGAGGGCCTGCCGCAGACGACTATTTCGGCTGTCATGACCACAGAATCAACGGACACCGTAGCTTCAACGGGTACCGCAGCGGCAGATACCAGCCCAGATACCAGCTCAGACACCAGCCCGGAATCCCCCTCCGCTACCCCGGCTCTCTCTACTGAGATTCCCGATATTCCGTTGGCTCCTCAGCCCACGGAGGCGGCAGGCTCCCTGCACGATCGCAGCCCGTTCTTCTCCCCTCCCCGCGCTGAGGCGGGCACCTACTCTTACACGGTCCAGGCGGGCGATACGCTCTGGTCTATTGCCGCCGAGCAGCTGGGTGAAGGCACCGACGCCTCCACCATTTACAACTACACTCTCGATATTTACGAGGCGAATAAGGACGCTCTGGACCAGAACGCCGAGCTGCTTTATGAGGGGCAGGTTCTGCAGATTCCCGATCAGCCAGTTCATTAGCCCCCTCACTACCTCTATTCCGCCATCTCAATTCCGGTGCCTCGGTTCTTCTACCTCGCCCGATAGCTTTTCATTCGCTCAGCCCACCTCACACATCTTTCTGCACCGAAAGGATCCGTCATGAGCTTCGCCAACCTTCTCCCCCGCGCCCCATGGACGCCGCAGCGTCCTCCGGCTACCCAACATTCTCAGCCTGCCCGCCCGTATTCTAAGCGTCAGGCGGCAGGCACCTCCCAGGCTCAGCCTGCGACTGCCGAGCAGGTCGCTCCGCTACCCGAGCAGGGGCAGGGCACGATGGCGCTGGTGCAGAGGAGGAACAGCCCGTCGGTCTATTCGCTGTTGCCGCTGCCGCGTTATGAGCAGCATTCGGCGCAGCGCCCGAAGGTAGTGAAGAGGGGCCGCCC
>CALGXU010000262.1 GCA_937935205.1 uncultured Rothia sp. | reverse complement strand
TGGCTATAGTTTTGCATTGTCTAGTTTTGAGGGCGCATCGAGGAGATGAAAGTCTCTGCGGTAGTCCTTATTGTTCACTGAAAACTGCACAGAAGAAACAAGAAAATCTAAAAGGGAGATTTCATGTACTCATGCATGAGGTTTTCCTCACTGAGGTCTTCTACCGCAAGGTAGAAAAGAACAGAATAGATTTTCCCGAGGAATCGCTGATGAAATGAAGTCATTCAGCTTGGCGCAGATTTTATGGTCTGCCGCGGAGACAAACCGGACGCATAGCAGAGCTATGTGGAGGATTTGTCGACAACGGCAGAGCGGAAAAGATGCCCAAGATGGAGGGCTGAATGAATCAGTGCTTCCGAATAGCAAATTAGGATAAAGCGAAAATACCTAAATAAACTAAATGGCGTAAGCCATGACGTAAGTCAAGTTTATAAGGGCATACGGCGGATGCCTAGGCGTTTTGAAACGAAGAAGGACGCGATAAGCTGCGATAAGCCATGACGAGCTGCAAGTAAGCATTGACTCATGGATTTCCGAATGGGGCAACCCGGCAAGAGTAACGTCTTGTCACCTTATCTACGAGATAAGGAGAAAACACCCGATGAACTGAAACATCTAAGTAGTCGGAGGAAAAGAAATCAAAGAGATTCCCTGAGTAGCGGCGAGCGAAACGGGAGGAGCCCAAACCAAGAGACTTCGGTTTCTTGGGGTTGCGGACCTGCAACAAACCGGACACTTTAGTGGAAGCATCTGGGAAGGTGCGGCAAAGAGAGTGAGACCCTCGTACACGAAAGAGTGAAAGGCGGGCAGGAATCCAGAGTACCACAGGGCACGAGAAACCCGGTGGGAAGCAGGGTGGACCACCATCCAAGGCTAAATACATCAAAACGACCGATAGCGATGAGTACCGTGAGGGAAAGGTGAAAAGAACCCCGGGAGGGGAGTGCAATAGAACCTGAAACCGTATGTCTACAAACAGTCGGAGCACTTTACATGTGCGACGGCGTGCCTATTGAAGAATGAACCGGCGAGTTAATTTATGCTGCGAGGTTAAGCGGGAGACGCGGAGCCGAAGCGAAAGCGAGTCTTAAGAGGGCGAAAGTAGCATGGATTAGACCCGAAACCACAGTGATCTATACATGTCCAGGTTGAAGCTCAGGTAAAAATGAGTGGAGGACCGAACCCGTGCATGTTGAAAAATGTTGGGATGAGATGTGTATAGGGGTGAAATGCCAATCGAACGTGGAGATAGCTGGTTCTCCCCGAAATAGCTTTAGGGCTAGCCTCAGGCGAATAACCATAGAGACGGTAGAGCACTGATCGGGCAAGGGGGCGTAAAGCCTACCGACCCCAGTCAAACTGCGAATGGCTCATATGGGCAGCCTGGGAGTCAGAATGCGAGTGATAAGACCCGTATTCAAGAGGGAAACAGCCCAGACCGCCGGCTAAGGTCCCAAATGCTGTGCTAAGTGGAGAAGGATGTAGGACTTCGAAAACAACCAGGATGTTGGCTCAGAAGCAGCCACCATTAAAAGAGTGCGTAATAGCTCACTGGTCGAGAGGCCCTGCGCCGAAAATATCCGGGGCTAAAGCACAGAACCGAAGCCGCGGCAGGGTGTACTAAGGTACACACTGGGTAGGGGAGCGTTCTTATCTGGACGAAGGCAGACCGGAAGGACTGCTGGACGGGTAAGAAGTGAGAATGCCGGTATGAGTAGCGAAACGACAGGTGAGAATCCTGTCCACCGAAAGCCTAAGGTATCCCGGGCAACGCTCGTCGTCCCGGGGTAAGTCGGGACCTAAGCCGAGGCGAAAAGCATAGGCGATGGACAACTGGCGAAAATTCCAGTACCGGGCGTCTTCGTTTGAGGATGGAGTGACGCAGGAAGGAAGCTGAGCGCGCGAATGGTTGAGCGCGTCGAAGGCGGTAGGCTGATACGGAGGCAAATCCCCGTATCATAAGGCCGAGAACCGATAGATAGGAAAGACTACGGTCAATCTGAATTCAGCCGCACTACACTGCCAAGAAAAGCTTCTAACGAGAAGACGTCCGCCCGTACCAAAACCGACACAGGTAGGCGGGGAGAGAATCCTAAGGTGCGCGGGAAAACCCTCGTTAAGGAACTCGGCAAAATGCATCCGTAACTTCGGGAAAAGGATGGCCGCTGGTGGTGAAGACATTTACTGTTGGAGCTGTTGGCGGCGGCAGAAAAGAGGCCCAAGCGACTGTTTACCACAAACACAGGTGCCTGCGAAAGCGCAAGCTGAAGTATAGGTGCTGACGCCTGCCCGGTGCAGGAAGGTTAAGGAGAGTTGTTAGTCCTTGAGATGAAGCAGCGAACTGAAGCCCCTGTAAACGGCGGCCGTAACTATAACGGTCCTAAGGTAGCGAAATTCCTTGTCGGGT
>CALGXU010000261.1 GCA_937935205.1 uncultured Rothia sp. | reverse complement strand
CTAAGGCGAGGCCGACAGGCGTAGTCGATGGATAACGGGTTGATATTCCCGTACCGGTGAAAAACCGCCCATACTGATATTGTGATGCTAACCATGCGAAGCATGATGTGCAGGCTTTTGTTTGTGTGTTGTGTGGGTTGTGGGACCCGATCTTTGGAGGTAAACGTGTTAACAGGTGTGACGCAGGAAGGTAGCCAAGCCACGCGATGGTTGTCGTGGTCTAAGCGTGTAGGGTTGTCGGTTGTTAAATGCGCCGGCTGTGTGCCTGAGACGTGATGGGACCCCGTTTTTGGGGGATTTGGTGATCCTATGCTGCCGAGAAAAGCATCGGCGTGAGGTTTTAGCCGCCCGTACCCTAAACCGACACAGGTGATCAGGTAGAGAATACTAAGGCGATCGAGAGAATCATGGTTAAGGAACTCGGCAAAATGCCCCCGTAACTTCGGGAGAAGGGGGACCTTGAGCGTGATGGGCACTTGCTGCCTGGAGCGTGTATGGGTCGCAGAGACCAGGGGGAAGCGACTGTTTATCAAAAACACAGGTCCGTGCGAAGTCGTAAGACGATGTATACGGACTGACTCCTGCCCGGTGCTGGAAGGTTAAGAGGATTGGTTAGCCTTTTTTGGCGAAGCTGAGAATTTAAGCCCCAGTAAACGGCGGTGGTAACTATAACCATCCTAAGGTAGCGAAATTCCTTGTCGGGTAAGTTCCGACCTGCACGAATGGAGTAACGACTTCCCTACTGTCTCAACCATGAACTCGGCGAAATTGCAGTACGAGTAAAGATGCTCGTTTCGCGCAGCAGGACGGAAAGACCCCGTGACCTTTACTATAGTTTGGTATTGGTGTTTGGTTTGGCTTGTGTAGGATAGGTGGGAGACTGTGAAGCATGGACGCTAGTTTGTGTGGAGTCGTTGTTGAAATACCACTCTGGTCAATCTGGATGTCTAACTTCGGGCCATGATCTGGTTCAGGGACAGTGCCTGATGGGTAGTTTAACTGGGGCGGTTGCCTCCTAAAGTGTAACGGAGGCGCCCAAAGGTTCCCTCAGCCTGGTTGGCAATCAGGTGTTGAGTGTAAGTGCACAAGGGAGCTTGACTGTGAGACTGGCAGGTCGAGCAGGGACGAAAGTCGGGACTAGTGATCCGGCGGTACGTTGTGGAACGGCCGTCGCTCAACGGATAAAAGGTACCTCGGGGATAACAGGCTGATCTTGCCCAAGAGTCCATATCGACGGCATGGTTTGGCACCTCGATGTCGGCTCGTCGCATCCTGGGGCTGGAGTCGGTCCCAAGGGTTGGGCTGTTCGCCCATTAAAGCGGTACGCGAGCTGGGTTCAGAACGTCGTGAGACAGTTCGGTCCCTATCCGCTGCGCGCGTTGGAAATTTGAGAAAGGCTGTCCTTAGTACGAGAGGACCGGGACGGACGAACCTCTGGTATGTCAGTTGTACCGCCAGGTGCATGGCTGATTGGCTACGTTCGGGAGGGATAACCGCTGAAAGCATCTAAGCGGGAAGCCTGTTTCGAGATGAGATTTCCTGGCACTTTGGTGTGTGAGGCTCCTTATAGATGATGAGGTTGATAGGCCGGGTATGGAAGCGGGGACTGAAGACTCGTGGAGTTGACTGGTACTAATAGGCCGAAGGCTTACTTTTGAAGAGAAATTGTGTTTGCGTTCACTGTATGGTTTTTGGATAACAATCCAATAGGCAATAAAAAGAGCCCGCTTACGCGGGCTCTTTTGCTTTAACAGCTAAAGATAGAAAGGGGCAGACCCGCATGGGTCTGCCCCTTTTTTTGTGCCCTCAGACCCTTGTCTAGAGCTTTGCATACTAAGGAAGAGTGCTCTGCACAGACACACTGGGATAGAGTAGAACCATGCACTACCCCATGTTTTCCCACGCACCGGAGCCAGTCAATCAGCAGCACCAACACAACGGTGAGGAACGAACGGCAGCCCTCTACGTAGGGAGCACACTGGGGCCTCACGAAGCCTGGGCCGCACTGACCGAATACATTCACCTCTGGTGGCCCAGGCAGCTCCTACAGAGCGAGGAAAGCCATA
>CALGXU010000260.1 GCA_937935205.1 uncultured Rothia sp. | reverse complement strand
GCCGTTGAACCACTTCGGTTTCATGCAGGATCGAAGCTCGGTATTCTCTTCGGTACCCGCACCGACCTCCACCCCGAGCGAGTAAGCGAGCTTGGCAATGATGGTGAGCGCCCAGAAGAGCGCAACGAAACCCACAAAAGCTAAGCCCAAAAAAGCAGCCCCGCCCGCTGCCGACCTCGAGTACGAGCAGCAGCTCTTCGCCTCTGGCGCCCGCGCGGTTGCCGGAATCGACGAGGTGGGCCGCGGCTCCATGGCGGGCCCGGTCACCGTGGGCGTCGCAATCCCCACCCCGGACGCCACCCTCGAAGTGGGCGGGCTGATTGACTCCAAGGCGCTCTCACCGGCACGCCGCGAATCCATGGTTCCCGAAATCCGCCAGTGGTGCGCCGTGGCGGTCGGGCACGTGGAACCGGCAGATATTGACCGGCTCGGCATGACCCTCTCGCTGAGGCTTGCCGCCCAGCGTGCGCTTGCCGAGCTGGCGCGCCGCGGATACCGTGCCGACGCCGCCCTGCTGGACGGTAAGCACGACTGGTTCACCCCTCCACAGGAGGACCTGTTCAGCGCGCTGGCACCGGACCCGGCGCAGGCACACTACAACGCACTGCTTGCCCAGGCGTGGGAGGGTGCGGGCGAAGGCGGTGCGGGTGAGCCCGCGCAGATGCCGGTGACCATGGTCATTAAGGGTGACTACAAGTGCGCCTCTATCGCCGCCGCATCGGTGGTTGCGAAGGTGGAACGTGACGAGCTGATGGTCCAGCTGGATGCCCGCTACCCGGGGTACGGCTGGGCAAAGAACAAGGGCTACGGATCCGCCGCCCACCGTGAGGCGATTAGTGTGCAGGGCCCCAGTCCGCAGCATCGACTGTCGTGGTCGCTTCCGGCGACCGCCGAGCAGATTGAGGTCGCCGCGGCACAGCGTTACTAGGGCGCGGCTAGGGTGCGTGGCATGCCTAAAAGCCGTGCCTCGGAAGCCTGCGAAAGCCTAACGTGCTACCGCCGAATCAGTACTAGAAAGCCCAGGAAAGGAAGAGTAGTGAGCGCAGAAGATCTCGAAAACTATGAGACCGACGCCCAAATGGCGCTCTACCGCGAGTACAAAGACGTCATGTCGCTCTTTAGCTACGCGGTAGAAACCGACCGACGCTTCTACCTGGCAAACCAGGTGGACGTCACCCCGCACGTGCAGGACGGCACCCTCTACTTTGAGGTGAGCATGAGCGACGTGTGGGTGTGGGACGTGTTCCGCTCCAACCGCTTTGTGAAGAAGGTGCACGCCTACTCGGTGCGCGATGTGAACGTGGAGGAGCGCCTGCCCAACCAGGAGTTCACCGTGCCGGAAATGCCGGACTTCAACGCATAGCTCACGAACGCCTAGGTTATGCCCGGTTCACCGCCTTGCCGGTGGTAAGCGCGGTTGCTGAGTTGCCGGGTGGCAGAGCTTAGGTGATGAACCCGGCGTTATGAGCCCAGCGTGATGAAACTGCGTGATAAACCCGCACGAATATGACGCGCCAAATCGGCACCCGAGCGGTATTTTTGAAAAATATGCCCCAAAATTTCAAATAAATGGCTGTGGATAACTTCTAATTCTCTCTGAGAGCCGAGGTTATCCACAGTTTTTCGTTAACCGCGTTCGGGCACGCGCGCGGCGGGCACAGTAGAAGCACTACCGCTATCTACCGGGGGAGAGACCCATGACAACAGCCCGAATAACAGCCCGCGCCACAACCCGAAGCGCACCCAACAGACCCCTGCTCCAGAAAACCCCACCCCGCGCCCACAGCGTCGGCAGGTGGGGCGAGGAGCTGACCGCCCGCATCCTGGAAGCGAACGGCTACCGGATTCTGGAGAGGAATTGGCGACCGCCCGCTGGGCTGGAACACGAGCAGATCCGCGGGGAGCTCGACCTGATTGCCATTGACCCCGAGGATGAACTGGTTTTCGTTGAGGTCAAAACCCGCAGCAGCGAAGATTTTGGGCACCCCTTCGCATCCATCGACCGCGATAAGACGCGCCGCACGCGCTCGCTGGCGATTCTCTGGTGCAGGCTGCGTGAGAACCTGGATTTTCCGCGCTTTCGCATTGACGCAATTGCGGTGACCGGAACCTGCGAAACCTTCACCTTCGAGCATTTGAAGGCGGTGGCGTAATGGGATTTGCACGCACCTATTCCGTGGCGCTCGTGGGCTTGCGTGGGCACATTGTTG
>CALGXU010000259.1 GCA_937935205.1 uncultured Rothia sp. | reverse complement strand
TGCTGCGCTACCTCATGGAGAACGCGAAGCGCGTGGTCTCCAAGAGTCAGATTCTGGATAACGTCTGGAACTACGATTTTGGCGGCCAGGCCAATATTGTCGAGCTGTACATTTCGTACCTGCGTAAGAAGATTGACGTCGGCCGCGAACCGATGATTCACACGGTGCGCGGTGCCGGTTACGTGCTGCGTCCGGCACTGTAATTCGACGTCGTTTTTCAACGTCTCGGAACGGGTAGGTGCTACCCGTTTCGCACTATCTGCTCAGGTGGCGCGGTATGTTCCGGAGTATGCGAGTATCCCCGGAAATGCCGCGCCACAGTGGTTGTATTCCGTATTTAGAATGTAGAAAGAAAGGTGTTTATGAGCGCCTACACGCCCGGCGATTCCGGCTCCCCCGATGCCGAGCCCACCCGTCGCCTCCGCACCGGTGACACCCGTGATGGCCGCACCGGTCTAGGGCGCATAGCCTCGATGAAGCACCTCTACATTCGCTTCCGTGCGGCCTGGCGGAGCATGAAGAACCCCGACGCCTCCCCCGAGGAAATGGGGTACGTGCCGCACCTGCGCTCGCGCCTCATTGCAATCCTGGTGATGGCGCTCGGCGTGGCCTGCCTCATCATTGGTCTGTCAACCTACGTCACCCTGCAGAACTCCCTCTATCAGCAGGCTGAAAGCAACCTCAAGGAAACCAGCCACCGCGTGGTGCAGCCCACCTCACTCAATGGTAAGCAGGAAGAAGTGGACTGCGACGATCTGAAGAAGGATAAGTCCATCTTCGCGCCCGGCCAGGCCTCGGGAACCCTCATCACCTGTGTGGACTCCGGGGGGTCGGTCGAGATCGCCAGCAAGCTGGGTAGTGACGGTACCATTCAGAGCCTCTCCGCCAACGACCAGGTAACCCTTGGAACCCTGGCCCTGAACTCCACTAAGAGCGAAGAGCGTGAGGTCAAGCTGGAGGCGGGCACCTACCTCATTCAGATTACCCCGAAGGCAAGCAGTGATTCCGACGCGCAGGTGG
>CALGXU010000258.1 GCA_937935205.1 uncultured Rothia sp. | reverse complement strand
TTGTTTACATACAGAACAGGATATGATCTTTGAAAAGCATAGGGAAGGGAAAAAAACGAAAGACTGCTGGAAAGGAGTTGCTTGCTTTTCACGGATAGTGAAGAGAAGCGATGATAAGAAGGCAGGAAAATAAGGTGAAGATATTTTTCTTAAAAAGGGAGCAGGAAAGCTGCACTTTTTAAGAAGAGAAAATAATATGGTCAAGCGAAGAATAGGTTTATGGTGGATGTCTTGGAGCCAACCGGCGAAGAAGGCCGTGATAAGCTGCGAAAAGCTTCGGGGAGGAGCACATATCCTGTGATCCGGAGATAGCCGAATGGGGTAACCCGATAGGAGTGATCCTATCATTACGCTCTTGAATAAAATAGAGAGGTAAAGCGATACTGAGTGAACTGAACCATCTAAGTAACTCAAGGAAAAGACATCAAAAGAGATTCCGAAAGTAGTGGCGAGCGAAATTGGAAGAGCCCAAACCCGTTAAACGGGGGTTGTAGGGCTGCACGGGCTTACGTACAGCAAGTGATAAAGCGAATGTATAGCGGAAAGGTTTTGGGAAAGCCTGACAGAGAGGGTGAAATCCCCGTACGCGAAATACAGTCGTCTTGCCGGTGCAGTACCTGAGTACGGCGGGACACGAGAAATCCTGTCGGAATCCGGGTCGACCACGATCCAAGGCTAAATACGAGTTGGCTACCGATAGCGGACAAGTACCGTGAGGGAAAGATGAAAAGAACCCCGGTGAGGGGAGTGAAATAGAACCTGAAACCATAAACCAACAAGATGTTACAGCCCTTTATGGGTGGTAGCGTGCCTTTTGTAGAATGAGCCTGCGAGTTACGGTATGCAGCGAGGTTAAGGAATAGAAGTTCCGGAGCCGGAGGGAAACCGAGTCTGAATAGGGCGAAGATGAAGTTGCATGTCGTAGACCCGAAGCCAGAGTGATCTAGTCATGAGCAGGTTGAAGCAGCGGTAAAACGCTGTGGAGGACCGAACTACAATCTGTTAAAAAAGGTTTGGATGACTTGTGACTAGGAGTGAAAGGCTAAACAAACCTGGAAATAGCTGGTTCTCCCCGAAATGCCTTTAGGGACAGCCTTATACAAAATTACCGGAGGTAAAGCACTGGATGGACTAGGGGGCTTCACCGCCTACCAAACCCAATCAAACTCTGAATGCCGGTAATCAACGTATAGGAGTGAGACTGCGTGCGACAAGGTTCGTAGTCAAAAGGGAAACAGCCCAGACCGTCAGCTAAGGTCCCGAAATACTGCTTGAGTGTAAAATGAAGTGTGGATACAAAGACAGCCAGGAGGTTGGCTTAGAAGCAGCCATTCCTTAAAAGAGTGCGTAATAGCTCACTGGTCGAGTATACATGCGCAGATAATGTAACGGGGCTAAGCAGTATACCGAAGCTACGGGTCTTATGCACTTGAGCATAAGGCGGTAGGGGAGCATTCCATGTACTGATGAAGGCGTACTCGAGAGGGGCGCTGGAGGGGATGGAAGAGAGAATGCAGGTATAAGTACACGAAAAGAAAGGTGAGATTCCTTTCCGCCGAAAACCTAAGGTTTCCTGGGTAAAGGTCATCTGCCCAGGGTTAGTCGGCCCCTAAGGCAAGGACGAAGGTCGTAGTCGATGGGAAATCGGTTCATATTCCGATACCTTTTATAATTTCGATGGCAGGACGCATGAGGCGAACCTCGGCCGGAGAACGGTTGTTCCGGTCGAAGCTTTCAAGCCGTTATAAAGAGTGGTAGGTAAATCCGCTATTCAAGGTGAGAGGCGACAGCGAGTGGATCGATGAGAGAAGCGAAGCGGGGTGAGTCATGGTGCCGGGAAATACTGTCTAAGGTTAAGGTTATAAAAGACCGTACCGTAAACCGACACAGGTAGGTAGGATGAGAAATCTAAGGCGCTCGAGAGAACTCGCGTTAAGGAACTCGGCAAAATGCACACGTAACTTAGGGAGAAGTGTGGCCTCTGTTTAGTAATGAGTGGAGGTAGCATAAAGCAGGCCCAGGCGACTGTTTATCAAAAACACAGCCATCTGCGAATCAGTAATGAGACGTATAGGTGGTGACACCTGCCCGGTGCCGGAAGGTTAAGAGGAGCGGTGAGCAGTAATGCGAAGCTGTTAATTGAAGCCCCGGTAAACGGCGGCCGTAACTATAACGGTCCTAAGGTAGCGAAATTCCTTGTCGGGTAAGTTCCGACCCGCACGAATGGTGTAACGTATCTGGGCACTGTCTCAACGCGAGGCTCGGTGAAATTTATATACCGGTAAAGAAGCCGGTTACCCATAGTTAGACGGAAAGACCCCGTGAACCTTCACCGTAACTTACTATTGGGACTTGGTTTATCATGTGTAGAATAGGTGGGAAACTGTGAAGCTTGCTCGTTAGGGTGAGTGGAGTTGAAATGTGAAATACCACCCTTGATGAATTAGGTTTCTAACCCGTTCCGTGAAGCCGGAGTGGGAACAGTGGTAGGCAGGCGGTTTGACTGGGGCGGTCGCCTCCTAAAGAGTAACGGAGGTGCGCGAAGGTCTCCTCACGCCGGTTGGAAATCGGCGCAACGAGTGTAAAGGCACAAGGAGGCTTAACTGCGAGAGTGACAGCTCAAGCAGATACGAAAGTAGGTCTTAGTGATCTGGCGGTAGCGAGTGGAAGCGCCGTCACTTAACGGATAAAAGGTACTCCGGGGATAACAGGCTGATTTTCCCCAAGAGTTCACATCGACGGGAAAGTTTGGCACCTCGATGTCGGCTCATCGCATCCTGGGGCTGGAGCAGGTCCCAAGGGTTTGGCTGTTCGCCAATTAAAGCGGTACGTGAGCTGGGTTCAGAACGTCGCGAGACAGTTCGGTCCCTATCTGTTTTGAGCGTCGGAAGTCTGAGAGGGGCCGCCTTTAGTACGAGAGGACCGAGGCGGACGGACCTCTGGTTTGCCGGTTGTCCCGCCAGGGGCAAGTGCCGGGTATCCACGTCCGGGAGGGATAACCGCTGAAAGCATCTAAGCGGGAAGCCCACCTCAAGATTAGACCTCCCAGGGGACTTCGGTCCCCCCGAAGGCTCCGGAGACACCATCCGGTCGATAGGCTGCAGGTGCAAGCGCGGCGACGCGCTCAGCCGAGCAGTACTAATAAGCCGCGAGGCTTGACCATATTGTCCGTCCCGCGCGAAACCGCGCGCGTATACGCTCCGCTACCGCCCCCTCCCGCCCCCGCGCGGGAAGAGGGGCCCGATGCCGGTAACACACGGGACCGGCGGCCAC
>CALGXU010000257.1 GCA_937935205.1 uncultured Rothia sp. | reverse complement strand
TTTCGTCTTTGACCGCTACGGTGAGCTGCTGCAGATGCTGCAGAACTCCATTTTTGCTGGCGCTGTTCTGGGCCTTATCGGCGGTTTCGTCGGTATTTTCGTGATGATGCGCGACCACGCCTTTGCGGTGCACGGCATCTCTGAAATGTCTTTCGCGGGTGCCGCCTTGGCGTTGCTGCTCGGCTATGACGTGGTGACCGGCTCCATGATCGGTTCGATTGCCTCGGCTCTGCTGATTGCCTTCCTGGGCTCTAAGGCGAGCAACTCGAACTCGGTGATTGGCGCGCTCATGCCGTTCGGTTTGGGCTTGGGCATTCTCTTCCTCTCCCTGTACCAGGGCCGTAGCGCGAATAAGTTTGGTCTGCTGACCGGTCAGATCGTGTCTGTGGATGCCGACCAGCTGAACACCATGATTATTGGTGCTGTGGTTATTATTTCCCTGCTGGTGATGGTGTGGCGTCCGCTGAGCTTCGCCTCCCTGGACCCGGAGGTCGCCCGCGCTAAGGGCGTGCCGATGCGCTTCCTATCCCTGGTGTTCATGGTGATTCTGGGTATTGCTGTGGCGCTGTCGGTGCAGGTGGTCGGTTCGCTGCTGGTGCTGGCGCTGCTGATTACTCCGGCGGCTGCGGCGATGCAGGTGACTGCTTCTCCGGTGCGTACCCTGATCCTGTCGGTGCTGTTTGCGGAGGCGTCCATTGTGGGCGGTATTCTGCTGGCTCTTGCCGGTTCGCTGCCGATTAGCCCCTACGTGACCAGTATTTCCTTCCTGATTTATGTGGTGTGCCGTGTGATTGGTGGCGTGAAGCGTCGCCATAGCGCGTCGGGCCGCCAGCTGACTGAGAAGGCATAGGAACTATAAAGCACAGGACCTATAGAAAGAGCCCCACCTCGGGAATGAGGTGGGGCTCTTTCGTTGTCGTGCATAGGTGCCGCTGTGAAGGGGGATGTCCCGGTGCGGCGTGGGCTTAGTCTGCGTGGGGTTGTGTGGCCCTGTCCAGATGTGCTGTGGTGGCGTCAAAGATCTTTGAAAGCGCCGTTTCCTTCGGTGAGAAGGTTTTTTGATGGGGGATAGCTCCTCAGAATGAGGGGCTTGGGGGTTGCGGCTTAGTCTGCAATGTTAGCGTGTAGCGTTAGCGTGCAGTGCCGCCCTGCGATTCTTCCTCGCGACGTGCCAGAGTGCAGTCCGGGCAGTAACCGGTCACTTCAACCACGTGCTCCAGCTCCGAGAAGCCGTGCTGCTTGCCCATGGCCAGTGCCCAGTCCTCAAGGGCGGGTGCTTCCAGCTCAATGGCGGTGCCGCATCGGCGGCAGAGCAGGTGGTGGTGGTGATCTTTCACCCGGCAGTGGCGGTACAGAGTCTCACCCTCAATGCCCTTGACCGAGTCGAGCTCGCCGGCGTTAGCCAGCGACTGCAGCACGCGGTAGGTGGTTGCGAGAGAGACCTGTTCCTTGCGGTTCGCGAGGGTCAGGTGCAGATCCTGTGCTGAGATGAAATCGCCGAGCTCTTCCATGGTCGCCTTGATGATGCGACGCTGGCGGGTATTTCGGGCTTCGGCGGGCTTCGTAATTCTCCGTACGGGAATATGAGTGTCCATTGCTGAACCTTTCGGGGTGGAGATCCGCCCCATTGTGTGGTCGATCTTGTCTTACGACTTTACACTAGAGGCGTTCAAAAGGTGGCTGATTTGCGGCTTATCTCAAAAGTTGAAGCCGCCTCGGGGCGGGTGCGGAGGTTCGCGGTAGACTAAAACTATGAAGATGACGAAGTACACCCACTCATGTATCCGCCTTGAGAATGAGGGGCGCACCCTCGTTCTTGACCCCGGTAACTTTGCCGCTGAAGGCGAGCATGCCACCGCGCTGGAAGGCGCCGATTACCTGTTCGTGACCCACGCGCATCCGGATCATTTTGATGGCCCGTCGGTGCTGCCGCTGATCGCTCAGCGCGCCGAGTCGCAGACCCCGCTGAAGATTTGGGCTCCCGAGGCTGTTGCCCAGGTCATTAAGGAGGCTGTGCCCGCCGCCGAGGTCACTGTTGTTTCCGCTGATTCTGAGTTCAGCATCCCCGGTTTTGAGGTGAAGACCTACGGTGGTCAGCACGCCCTGATTCACCCGCTGATTCAGACCATCGCCAATGTTGGTTACCTGATTAACGGTGCAGTGTACCATCCGGGTGATTCGCTGGTGGTTCCTCACCGCGTGCGTGCGAATACCGTTCTGGTGCCGATTCACGCGCCCTGGTCGAAAGTTCAGGAGGTCATTGATTTTGTGATTGCGACCGGCGCTCAGCGTGTGGTTCCGATTCACAACGGCATGATTAACCAGAACGGCACCGGCATTATTGAGGGTCTGGTGACGAACTTCGGTGCGAAGTACGGCACTGAGCTGAAGCACCTGAACCCCGGTGAGAGCATCGAGGTTCAGGCATAGAGCCTGAATTTTTGAGCTTCAACCGCGCCGATGGCGGCGCATGAAGGAGATTATTGTGAGCACGATTTTTACTAAGATTATTGACGGCGAGCTTCCCGGCCGCTTTGTCTGGAAGGACGAGCACTGCGTGGCGTTCATGGACATCATGCCCCAGTCGGAAGGTCACCTGCTGGTGGTTCCCCGCGCGGAGATTGACCGTTGGCCCGACCTGCCGGCTGAACTGGCGGCGCACCTGTTCACTGTGGTGCACAAGATTTCGGGTGCCCTGGATCAGGCGTTTCATAAGGAGCGTGTGGCTTTGGTGATTGCTGGCTTCGACGTGCCGCACACCCACATCCACCTGTTCCCGGTTGATAGCATGGCTGACTACGATCCCGCTAACGCAAAGAAGGACGCGACCGCCGAAGAGCTGGATGCAGCCGCTGAGAAGGTGCGTGCCGCCCTGCGCGAGCGCGGCCACGGCGAGTTCGTGCCCGAGGCGTAAGCGCCGTTTACAGCGCGTATAAACACGAAGGAGCCGCCCTCTACAGATTCGTAGAGGGCGGCTCCCACGTTGTTAGCTGCTAGCTATATCCCGCTGCTATATCCCGGTGGGGGAGAAGCTCTTAGTGCTTCTCAGCCTTGGAGATCTGCTCAGCCAGGTCCTCGGGGGAGAGGTTAGCGGAGGAGAACTCGGGGGTCAGCGGCAGGTGCAGCTGCAGACCGGTACCGGGGCAAATCTCGACCTTTGCGGAGCGCAGCTTGAAGTCGACTACGTGACCGCCCTGAACGCGCTCATCATCGATAAAGTGGGCGTGGCAGCCGGGCACCGAAATGCCCTGCTCGTAAATGGGGGTACGGAAGCCAACGATCGTGCCGGTCACGTTGTCGAACTGGACGATGTCTTCGTTCTCGGTGGCGGCAACCATCTTCGGGTAGGGCTTCTCCTGCTTGATGACGGTGCGGGTGCGGACCCATTCGAACTCGCCGTAAATCTTGATGGCGTACATGTAGTTCTTGGAGACGGTGAAGTCATCCAGAATCTGCGAGGCAGACTTGCGCAGCAGGTTCTGCGGCAGTTCGCGCTTAATCATGGGCACGAAGTTGGTGACCACGGCGTAGGGGGTCTGCTGACGCAGGTCGGGCAGGGACACGGAGCCGTCGTGGCGCACCTGGTAGCAGACGCCGTCGAGGACGACCATTTCGCCGTCGAGACCGTTGAAGGTACCCACACCGAAGTTGCCGTGGCTCAGGAGTTCACCGATGGTCATCTCGCCATCGTAGATGCCGTCCAGCAACTGGGACATGAGGCCGGTCTGAAAAACTTCGTTACGGAAAACAGTTTCACCGTTTAGGATGGTCGGCTGATATGCCATGAGATTTCTCCTCGTTACAGTGGATGCGGCGTCAGACGGGTCGGTCGGTCATCGGCGATACTCGCCCCAGCAGATGCTGAAAGTGTGAGGGGCGGTGGGGAGAACACGGTGTTCGATGTCGTTTCTCGCGGAATTCGTAGGTGCCGCCGGCCGGGCGCACGCACTTTCATTGTACGCCCGTGCAGGAAGAACTCCGGGACTAGCGGGTACGACATCTTATGATGTGGCCCGTAACCTGTTCCTACATGGGTAGAAGGGACCCGCTAGAGTTCCAGAACCATCTCTACGTGCTCGATTCCAACCTCAAGATACGGCTCTCCCACCTGCACAAAGCCCGCCGCACCGTAGTAGCTATCTTTGAGATACGATTGGGCGCTAATCACCAGCTGACGAGCTTCCGTATTTTCACGGACCCAGGCAATCGCCTCATGCAGTAGAGCACGCCCCAGACCGGTGCCACGTGCTTCCTCACGTACCGCTACCCGCCCAAGAGTCCAAGCACCCTCGATGGGGCGATGATAGCCATCATCTACTGTCATAAGATCAAAGATCCGCAAGTACGCTAAGACCCTCCCAGACTCATCCGCATGGAAGAAATGAATACACTCAAAATCAGCATCGTCGGGTTCTTGCGCAAGAATCTGCTGACCCACGGTAAAGACCAGCGAACGGGTGATATGAATCTGCTGCAGTTCTCGTAGCGTCAGCTCGTCGAAACGCTTCGCCTGAAAATGCGGGGGCGTTAAAGAGGAGGGAAGCAAGATACTCTCAATCTTTCGTTGGAAGTCAGGGAATGAGCGTACCCCGTTAAAGGAAGTTGTGTGCAGGAGAAGAACCAAATAGCCGCTCTGTGAAATGTAGCGGTATAACCCTCCAACAGGTATTTATTGCTCACAGCATATCCGTGCAGATTACCATCTGGAACGTGCGTGAATTAATAAACTCTTATACTGAGAACGTTATTATCACTCAACATCTTGGAGGTAACTCTATGTCTATCGCCGCTATCATGACGTGGACTCTACAAGCAGAAATTCCTGTACCGCAGGATGCCCAAGCCCTTCTGGGGCCGGGCGAAAATGCCGTTGCCGCGTTTGCTACTTTCCGTGATTCCGCCATTTTTACGACTCACCGACTCATCATTCGTGATGCTCAGGGCCTGACCGGTAAGAAGGTAGAAATGTACTCGCTGCCTTACTCCTCGATTCATATGTGGTCTTCTGAAAATGCAGGAAACCTGTTCGATGCGAATAGCGAAATTGCTCTATGGACGAAGGTCGGCTACATCAAAATTAAACTGGGCCGGAAGATTGACGTCCGCAAGCTTGACCGGCTCATCGCTCAGCAGGTTCTAAATGCTCAACAGCATTAAGGCATAAAAAGACTGGCGTTCCCTCCGGTTGCACGACAAAAAGGGAGGGAACGCCAGCACCAACAGCTTAGCCCTTAGAGCCGCTCTAAGCGCAACTAAGACACACGAGGCTCACCGAGGCAGAAAAACATTAGACACGAACCGTCACCAACCGTAGCCCGGTGAACCTGCCTCCCCGCAGAAACCCCCTGCAGAACCCTCTCAGACCGCAAACTCCACAGAATACACAACAACGGCCTATACGCTCCACATAAGGAACGTATAGGCCGTTGCCTGTTTTCAGATTAGACGCCGTAGTACAGCTGGTACTCAAGCGGGTGCGGAACCAGCGAGAGCGGCTCCAGCTCGTTCTTACGCTTGTAGTCAATCCACGCCTGAATCAGGTCCTCGGTGAAGACGCCGCCCTCGAGCAGGAAGTCGTGGTCAGCCTCCAGAGCAGCCAGCGCCTCCTCCAGGTTAGCCGGAGCCTTCTTGATGTCCTTAGCCTCTTCAGCGGGCAGCTCGTACAGGTCCTTATCGATCGGTGCCGGCGGCTCAATGCGGTTACGGATACCGTCCAGACCAGCCATCAGCTGAGCAGCGAACGCGAAGTAGGGGTTAGCGGAGGGGTCCGGTGCACGGAACTCCAGACGCTTAGCCTTCGGGTTGGTGCCGGTAATCGGGATGCGGATACCAGCGGAACGGTTACCCTGCGAGTACACCATGTTGACGGGAGCCTCGTAGCCGGGAACCAGACGCTTGTACGAGTTCACGGTCGGGTTGGTGAACGCCAAAACAGCGGAGGAGTGCTCGATCAGACCGCCAATGTACCAGCGTGCGGTGTCAGAGAGGTTAGCGTAGCCGCGCTCATCGTAGAAGAGGGGCTCGCCGTTCTGCCACAGCGACTGGTGGCAGTGCATACCGGAGCCGTTGTCACCGAACACGGGCTTAGGCATGAAGGTCACGGACTTGCCCCATGCGTCTGCGGTGCCCTTGATGACGTACTTGAACTTCAGCAGGTCGTCAGCAGCCTTGGTGAGGGTGTCGAACTTGTAGTTGATTTCTGCCTGGCCGGCTGCGCCCACCTCGTGGTGGCTACGCTCAACCTCAAGACCAACCTCGTCCAGAGCAACGCACATTGCGTCACGCAGGTCAGCCTGCTTGTCGACGGGGGAGACGGGGAAGTAGCCGCCCTTGACGGGGGTCTTGTTGCCCAGGTTGCCGCCCTCTTCCTTGCGGCCGGTGTTCCAGGGAGCCTCGTCAGAGTCGATCTTGTAGAATACGGAGTTCGGCTCAACCTGGTAGCGGACGTCCTCGAAGACGAAGAACTCAGCCTCGGATGCGAAGAATGCGGTGTCTGCAATGCCGGTGGACTGCAGGTACGCCTCGGCACGCTCAGCGACGCCGCGGGGGTCACGGTGGTAGGGCTCGCCGGTGCGGGGGTTCACGATGGAGCAGATGATGACCAGGGTCTTCTCAATGCGGAAGGGGTCAACGTACGCGGACTGAACATCGGGGATCAGCTGCATGTCGGACTCTGCAATGCCCTGGAAGCCGCGAATGGAAGAGCCGTCAAAAAGCTGGCCGTTGACGAAGAAATCGTCATCAATCGCCTTAGCGGGCAGGTTGAAGTGCTGCTGCACGCCGGGCATGTCGGTGAATCGGATATCAACGAAGACTACTTCTTCGTTCTTGATAAAGTCGAGAACTTCCTGGGGGCTGGTAAACATGAGGACTACTCCTTGTTCGACTGACGGTGCAGGAGGGTATCTTCCCTCATCACATTCAGTCTTTGGTTTAGTTTTTGGCCGCGGGCAAAACCCTGTGACATATCAAGCATAGTGGTTATTTTTTGCGCGTGCGTGACTATCGTGTTTCGGTAATGTTACAAATCCTGGAAAGGAGTTACATCTTGGTTGCCTCACGACACACAGCGCAGATGCTAATGCCCTCTAATCAAGCTCCAGTAAAGCCAATATCAACGCCAGCAACAGCGCAATAATCGGGCGTAACAAAAGGCCCCGGCCCTCCCCACACGGGAAGAGCCGGAGCCTTCAAAACCTATGTCAGCGCCTCGCTTAGCGGCCGCGCATCGCACGACGATCGGGGCGAGCACGCATCGGGTCAACGCCCTTAGGAACAGCGTTCATCGGGTTACGCATAGTGTTCAGGGTGCTCAGACGACCAGAAACAGCCTGCATCTCCTGCTGAGTCAGAGCCTTCGGAAGCTTGTTCATCGTCTTCACAACGTCCTTGAGCTCAACCTGACCCTCTTCGTGACCGGTCTCAATCACGTGAACCGGAACGCCGGGAGCCACACGGTTCAGGTGCTTCTTCTCAGTGTTCACCAGGGAAGTCACGCGGCTGTGAGGGCCCTCGGTCACCAGCACAATACCGGGACGGCCCAGCGCACGGAACACCAGATCCTGGTTGCGGTTCGCAGCAACAGGCTGCTCCTCAACAATCCAGCCGCGGCGCACTGAGTTCATCGCCGCACCACTACGACCGGGCTGGTTCTCAATCTGAGCAAAAGCCGCAGTCTGCGCGCGGCGACCCAGCAGAAGCATCGCCACGATAGCGGCAACACCCAGGCCCAGAATCAGGAAAGTAATCCAGTTACCCAGAGCAATACCGATGAGGAGGAAAACCAAAAGGGTACCCAGAGCCGACAGACTCAGAATCCAACCGATATTCGGGTCGGACTTCTTGGTCATCTGGTAGACCTGCTTCATCTGGGCGAAAGTGCCCGGAGTGCGTTCCTTCTTCTTTTTCTTCTCTTCGCGCTTATCTGCCACGATTCTTCCTCGGCTGGTTCTTCCGCGGCCCCGAGAAGCGCCTCAAACGCTCACGGAACCATAGTGACGTAACGATGCAGTGTATGCCTGCAATTTTTCTAGTTTACCTTACCCGCACAAGGGGCGGGTATAAGGGGAGGGGTATAAGGGGAGGCTCCCCGAACACCGGACAAACACCGGGTTCGAGGAGCCTCAACGCTCTCAGAAAGATTCTGAAAAGGCTTAGTAGCCTGCAGCCACCAGGGAGGAGGCTTCCTGCAGCGCTGCGCCCTCACTCTCAATGTGGGCAAGGTTCTCAGGAATCGGGTAGCCGTTCTTACGCATTGCACGAGCCCACAGGCGACCTGCACGGTACGAAGAACGAACCATCGGACCCGCCATAACGCCAGCGAAACCAATCTCCTCAGCCATGTTCGCGAAGTCCACGAACTGCTGCGGCTTCACCCAACGCTCAATCGGGTGGAAGAGCGGGCCGGGGCGCAGGTACTGGGTGAGGGTAATGATGTCACAACCAGCATCGTGCAGATCGCACAGCGCCTCGTAAATCTCCTCATCGGTCTCGCCCATACCCAGAATCAGGTTGGACTTGGTGACCATGCCGCCTTCCTTAGCCTGGGTAATAACATCCAGGGAACGCTCGTAACGGAACGCCGGGCGAATCTGACGGAAGATGCGGGGGACGGTCTCCAAGTTGTGCGCGAACACCTCAGGCTTAGCGTCAATCACCTTCTGAACATGCTCGGGAACACCCTTGAAGTCGGGGACGAGCATCTCAACGCCGGTGTTCGGGCACATCTTGTGAATCTGGCGGGTGGTCTCTGCGTACAGCCACGCACCGCCGTCTTCCAAATCGTCACGAGCAACACCGGTCACGGTTGCGTAACGCAGACCCATGACCTTCACGTTCTTAGCAACCTTGAACGGCTCAGCGTAATCAACAGCAACGGGCTTGCCGGTCGCAATATTGCAGAAATCGCAACGACGGGTGCACTCGGAGCCACCAATCAGGTAGGTCGCCTCGCGGTCTTCCCAGCACTCGTAAATATTGGGGCAGCCGGCCTCTTCACACACGGTGTGCAGACCCTGGCCACGAGCCAGCTCGCGCATCTCGTTGTATTCGGGGCCAACAATAGCCTTGGTCTTAATCCAGTGAGGCTTCTTCTCAATGGGAACCTCAGCGTTGCGGGCCTCCACACGCAGTAGCTTGCGTCCTTCAGGTGCGGTGCTCAAAAGTCTTCTCCTTGGTCTCGATGTGCCCTCTGTGCAGGTGGGCCACCTTCTATATTACGCCCGCTCAGGCGTAGGTGAAACTGATTTTCGTATATGACGAACAAAGCCGGACGCGTTACGTGCACGGCCCGTTCGATGCTTCTTGGCTGCGTCTAACCCTGTGTTTAGTTCTGCGCCGCGACGGGCTCGAAGGACTCCGCCAGGCGGTCCTGGTACTTCAGAAGCTCCGCCTCCAGCGGCTCCAAAATATCGGCGGGGGTGACGGTGCGGCCCAGCTGCTCCGAAATAGTGGTCACACCGGCATCGCTAATACCGCAGGGAATGAACTGCTGGAAAGGCGCGGTGTCGTTGCAGCAGTTAATCGCGAAGCCGTGCATGGTGGTGTTACGCGAAACGCGCATGCCCAGCGCTGCGATCTTCTTGTCCTGGGTGATGCCGTCGCCCAGAATCCACACGCCGCTACGGCCCTCAATGCGCTCGCCCTTAATGCCCAGACCAGCCAGGACGTTAATGATGATCTCCTCGATGATGCGCACATACGCCACCACGTCAATGGGCTCGGGCAGACGCAGAATCGGGTAGCCAGTCAGCTGGCCGGGGCCGTGCCAGGTCAGCTTGCCGCCGCGGTCAATCTTGACGACGGGGGTGGACTTGTCTGCGGGGTACTCGTGGTCTTCGGTGCGTTTACCGGCGGTAATTACTGCCTCGTGCTCAAGCAGAAGAATCGTATTCTGGCGGGTGCGGTTAGCCACCTCATCGTGGATGCGGTACTGCTTGTCCAGGCACTCAACATAGTTCACATAGTTCGGGGCGAAGCCCACGCGTTCAATCGTCACAGACATACTTTCTACCTTAGTACTGCTAGTGGAGGGAAGAAAATTAGGGCGCCCTGAATCACGTGATGAGCGAACACGTCGGAATGTTACGTGAGGACGTGCTCGGGGGTAGTAAGGATGAAGGGGTAGGTAAATGCCTGAATTTATCTGTGGAATTCTTTGGGATATTTAAAGTATTTTAGTGTGCCTGAATATATTATTTGATGTAATTTGATAACATAATGGTATGAGAAGCAAAGAAGCACACGTTCTGGAAAGCATCGCCAACCCGGCTCTACCAACCCTGCAGATTGTCGAGTACCGGGGCGAACCCACCGAGGGCGCACCCTCCGTAACCTCCGCGCACCCCGCGCACTCGGGACGCTACACCCTGCGCACCATTCCCCGCTCTGCCCAACCTGCCCAGTCTGCGCAGTCTGCCCTGTCCGCTCCAACCGCGCCCACCCTGCGGGCGGCAGCCAACGGGTACGGATTCGAGGAAGCCACGGATGCATCCGCTCAGAGCCACGCCCGGATACCGCAGGTAGCCGCCGCCCTGCGGAACGCACCCGGACTCGCCAAGCTCCACGCTGTTACAGGTGAGAGCGCCGATAGTACCAATCAGCTGTGCCTCTGGTACGAGCCCCTCGACGCGGGCACCCTCGACAAGCTCCTGCGCGCTCGCACCCTGAACCCCGCCGAGCTCATGACCCTGGCACGCACCCTGCACCGGGCGCTCGGCAGCCTCAAAAAAGTAGGGGAGGGGCGTGCCGAACTAAGCACCGAATACATTGCGCTGAGCGCCGCCGGAGTACCCAAGCTCCTGCTGCCGGGTACCGTCTATCGTGAAGCGAATTCTCTCGACGCTGA
>CALGXU010000256.1 GCA_937935205.1 uncultured Rothia sp. | reverse complement strand
GGTGCGGCACAAAACGGTGGAGCACAGAACGGTGGCGCACAGGCTCCTCAGCCTGCCGCTACCCAGGCCCCTGCGGCTACCTCGCAGCCTGTGGCGACTCAGCCTGCCGCTGCGACGGCTCAGCCGAGTGTAGCTCCCGGTGCTCCTGATGCGGGCGGTGCAGCTGGCGGCATGAACGCTCCCGGCGCTGAGGCACCCGGCGGCGCTCCCGCTGGCGGCACCCAGTAGCCCCTACCCTATAGACAATCTCTATAGATGATGCTCTATAGATGATGAACGCGTCCTCGCCTTCACTATGCCCCGTGCCCCCTCGGTGTGCTGTTGCCGCTGGTTGCGGTAAGTTCGCTGATAGGCGGCATATCACGCTCGCTTGAGCGGTGGTACACACGGGTGTGAAGGCGGGGGCGCGTTATACTTAGGACTGTCTCTAGAGGGATATCCGCGTGTGATATCCGCTCGTCGAGACGCACTCTCACTCGTCTCTCACCTGAGATTCTCACTCGAAAGGTACTCCGTGGCGCTTTTCCCTTTGACCTCTGGGCTTTCTAATGGTTCCGCTACCGGCATCAGCCGCCGTTCTGCTCTGCGTTACGCCGGTGCGGGCGTTGCAGGCGTGTCGTTGAGCGCCCTGCTGGTTGCCTGCGGTGGCTCTTCGTCCACCACCGAAACTGCTGATGCGGATACCCCTCAGATGTCTCCCTCGGCTTCTGCGCGCACTGATTTTAGCGGCGAGGTCACCTTCGATAACTACGAGAAGAAGGGTGATTTCGTTCCGGCGACCGAGTCTGCTCCCGCGCAGAACGTGCCGGTTCCCAAGCGCCCGGCGAGCGCTTCGGAGAACTCGGTGCAGGGTCTGTACGATTCGATTGCGTTCGTGTATGCGGCGATTAACTACCTGGTGTTGACCGGTGATGCGGCTCCGTTACGTGAGTCGAAGGCTGATGAGAAGTTCATTGCGTCGTTCTCTGCGTTCATGGATGAGTCGAATGAGAGCTCGCAGGCGCGTAACTGGTTTGTGTCGCCGAAGGTGACGATGTCCGCGTTCACTGCTGTTCCGACCCTGGTGAAGAAGAGCGTGCAGTGGACTTTTGATCTGGTGATTGATTTGGGTCCGACCGTTGTGGTTGATGGCGCTCCTGCGGAGATGTCTGAGAAGGTCCGCCGCACTGAGCGCGGCCTGGTGGTGACCGGTGTGCGCCACGATAATGATTGGACTTTGACTATTCAGGATGAGTATGAGGCGCAGGCTTCGGCTCAGCCTAAGAATGGCGGCAGTTCCGGTGGTTCCGCTAACGGCGGTAATGCTGGTGATTCCGGTAACTCCGGTAACTCCGGTAATGGCGGCAATTCTAATGGTGACAACCTTTAAGCCCTCAGCCGGATGAGGCATCATGCCCTAACTCGCACTCGGGTTAGGGCATGATCTGTTTTACTCTGGTAGTAACGTACTTTCCCGGATTCAAGGTTTTTGTATGTCTTCTTTTTCTCAGTCTTCTTTCTCTCGCCGCTCCCTGTTGCACCTGGGCGTGGGTGCTTCTGCTGTTGCCGGTTCTGCGGCGCTGTTGAGCGCGTGTGGTTCGGGTGGCTCTGGCCAGCAGTCTGGTTCTCAGGGCGGTAGCCTGAACGGTGCGAAGTCGAGCGCTAACCCGAATGGGTACAGTGATGATGGTCAGAATTATTCGGGTCTGGTGGAGTACACCCACTATGAGGGTGCGGTGAATTATGAGCAGGGTACGGTGGAGCATCCGCCGCGTAATGCTCCGAAGCCGAAGGTGACTGATGCTCTGTCGGTCAATACGGTGACGGGTTTCCATGAGGCGATTGCTTATTTTGCGGCGGCTATGGATTATCTGGTGAAGACCGGTAGCACGGATGCATTCTCAACCGGCATTCAGCTGTCCTCGAAGACTCGCTCCGAGGTGGATGCCCTGTCGGCTTCTATTCTTGCGGGTGTGGAGAAGGGTTCCTGGTATGTGAACCCGTCGGCTTCCTATGCGCTGTCGAGTGCGCAGCCGTCGATTATGAGTGATGGCAACCTGCTGTTTAAGGGCAAGTACACTCTGGATTTCGGTACGGAGGCGGTGGCTGAGGGCAAGATCCAGCCGGTGGTCGCCTCCGCGAGTGCTTCTGCTTCTGCCTCCGCATCGGTTGAGCCTACTGAGCCTTCCGAGGATGCGCTGGTGTCTGATGCGGCGTCCCCCACTGCTTCGGCTTCTGCTTCTGCGACTGCGGCGGGTCCTGCTTCTCGGGTGACGGTTCAGGAGTGCGATTTCCGCGGCCGCTACCACGCTGATTCTAAGATGTGGGAGCTGAGCGTGGCGTACGGTGCCACTGTTCAGGGTGCCGCTGCCCAGGGTGGCACTGCCACTGCAAGTGCTGCAGCATCCGGTTCGGCTTCTGTGCCCGCTTCTGCTGAGGCGTCCGCCACCTCCGCGGCGTCATAGTTCGTCATAACGCTTTGATCTGCGAGGCGCTTCTCACGCTTCACCCGCTCAACTCCGTATCCTGTTGGGTTTGCGGCTAAACTGGTTGCAATCACCGACTGACTGAAAGGTATCACTATGTCCGAGAACCTGACCCGCCGCGCGGCGCTGGGTGTACTGGGCGTCAGCTCCATGGCTTTGCTGGCGGCTTGTGGCTCTAAGGCTACTTCTGAGGCGTCTGCTTCCGCTTCTGGCTCTGAGAGCGCTTCTGCTGCCGCTTCTGAGTCTGCTACCGCGTCGCCGAGCGCTTCGGCTTCGGCGTCTGCTTCCCCTTCCGCTTCTGCGTCAGCTTCGGCTACCGTAGCGAACTCTCCGCTGCCTAACGACAATAAGGATTACAGCGGCGTAGCGAAGCTGGAGAAGATGGAGGAGCACGGCGAGTACCAGCCGGGTAATGCTGAGCACCCGCCGCAGAACGTGCCGTCCCCGATCGTTCCGGAGGCTATGCACCAGAATTCGGTGGCTGGCTTCGCTGCGGCTCTGGCGTACTTCGGTGCGGCGTTTGAGTACCTGCTGCGTACCGGTGATATGCACTACATGAACGAGGTCAGCACCGACCAGGAGACCCTGGCGGCGATGAAGAAGTACGCGGACTCCACCAAGGCAGGTATTGACGAGAAGAAGACCTGGTACGTGAACCCGACCGCTACCTTGACTATCGGTACCAAGCAGCCGGTTCTGGCGCAGGGCGCGTACAACTGGACCGTGACTTTGAACGTGGATCTGGGCGAGAAGCTGTTCAAGGACGGCAAGGAGCAGACCGTGGCGGCTGATAAGCGTCACGTGAAGATGTTCGGTGAGGCTGTTGGCCGCTACTTGAACAACAAGTGGGACCTGCACATGGACATCAACTAGTCCTCAGGGCTGGTTTTCTCCCCTGTTTTTGGGTCTTTTCCATCTCAGGATGCAGTTTTTCACTGTTTTTTCCATTGATGGCAATAAAATTTGTGGCTCCAGCTTGCAGTGAACAGAGTTCACCACTACTCTTATATACAGAGGTTGTCTTTTGGGCTACATAATGTTTCTAGAAAGCGCCGCACATTCATCATCCTTTATCGAGAAAGGGTTTGTGCGGCGCTTTTCTGTGCCCTCTTCCTGAACCTCGTTTCTTGAAGTTTTTCTCTGGCATTATTACGAACTGTGACCGCAGGTTTAAACCTACCGCCGGCGAGTAGTAGAGTTGCCACGTAACCGATTATTCATTGCGGAGACCCCGTCGCGGCTGGCCTCCCTCCAAGCTCATGTAAGGAGCACCCCATGGCAAAGATTCTCAACAGCATTGTTGAAGCAACCGGCCAGACCCCCCTGGTTAAGCTGAACCGACTGGACGAGGGCCTTCCCGGTAACGTTGCGGTCAAGCTTGAGTTCTACAACCCCGCAGGTTCGGTTAAGGACCGTATCGGTCGCGCCATCATTGACGCTGCTGAGAAGTCGGGTGCGCTGAAGCCCGGCGGCACCATTGTTGAGGGTACTTCCGGTAACACCGGTATTGCGCTGGCTATGGTGGGTGCTGCTCGCGGTTACCGCGTTATCCTGACCATGCCGGAGACCATGTCTGCTGAGCGTCGCGTGTTGCTGCGCGCTTACGGTGCTCAGATTGTGCTGACCCCCGGTACCGAGGGTATGCGCGGCGCTGTGGAGAAGGCTAAGGAAATCGTTGCGACCACCGAGAACGCTATCCTGGCGTCTCAGTTCTCTAACGAGGCAAACCCCGCTATTCACTACAACACCACCGGCCCCGAGATTTGGGAAGCAACCGACGGTAAGGTCGACATTTTCGTGGCGGGTATTGGCACCGGCGGCACCATCTCCGGTTCGGGTAAGTATCTGAAGGAGCAGAACCCGAACGTGAAGGTTGTTGCGGTTGAGCCTAAGGACTCCCCGCTGCTGTCCGAGGGTCGCGTTGGTCCCCACAAGATTCAGGGCCTGGGCGCTAACTTCGTTCCGGAAACCCTGGACCGCGGCGTCTACGATTCGGTGACTCCGGTCAGCGCTGAGGACGCTATGCGCACCTCCCGCCTGCTGGCTACCCAGGAAGGTATTCTGGGCGGTATTTCTTCCGGTGCGGCTGTCTGGGCTGCTCTGGAGGAGGCTAAGAAGTCTGAGAACAAGGACAAGCTGATTGTGGCTATTGTTCCCGACTTCGGTGAGCGTTACATCTCTACCGCTCTGTACGAGGATATCCGCGGCTAATAGCCCATTGTTTCTCCCCTCTGCTCCCTGCCTGAGGTCTTGGACCTAAGGTTTGGATAGCTGATGCCCCGCCTCCGGCTCGTCCCACTGTGGACGGTCCCGAGGCGGGGCTTTTGCGTCTTTTGATGCGTCTTTTGACCGGCAGAAATATTACGTTCCGCGCGTTTGTGTGACTGAGTTTTTGGTAAGCGTGTCTACTATGACATGTAGCCGGCCGGGAATAGGCGAAAGGGCTTCATTGTTGGTACCTTTGGAAAGGTCGCACACACAGAGCACGACCGATGAGGGAAAGGGAACCCATGAGTTTTATTGCGCGTCTGCGTGAAGATATTGAGAACGTCCGCCAGCACGACCCTGCTGCGCGCGGCGCTGTCGAGATTGCGCTGAACTATTCGGGCATGCACGCCATTTGGGTTCACCGTCTGACCCATAAGCTCTGGCAGAAGGATGAGACGAAGGCTCTGGCTCGTACTCTCTCGCAGTTTGCTCGTTTTCTGACCGGTGTGGAGATTCACCCCGGCGCGACCATTGGCCGCCGTTTCTTCATCGATCACGGCATGGGCATTGTTATTGGTGAGACCGCTGAGGTTGGTGACGACGTGATGCTGTATCACGGCGTGACCCTGGGCGGTCGCTCCCTGGAGAAGGTGAAGCGTCACCCCACCATTGGTGACCGCGTGACCATTGGTGCCGGTGCTAAGGTGCTGGGTCCGGTGGAGATTGGTTCCGATAGCGCTATTGGCGCGAACGCCGTGGTGGTCCACGATCACCCCGCCGATTCGATTATTACCGGCATTCCGGCGAAGCACCGTCCGCGTACCCCGGAGAAGAAGAAGCCCCTGGTGGACGCTGTGGAGTATATTGATCCCGCCATGTGGATTTAGCGCTTGTGAGCGTTTTGAGGCGGTAGCGGCGCGTCTGGGGGCTCTTGGATAAACTTCCAGCTGACATCCGTAGCTCCTCTCCCCTGCTGCGCCCCTGAGATACCTCTACTACGCCCCCCCTGAGATACCCCTGCGATACCCGAGATACCTCGGGGCGCCCCAGATCAAGACATAACGAAAGCCCGCCTTCGACCGGATTCTCATCCAGTTGAAGGCGGGCTTTATGTGTTCAGCTACGGGAGCTTAGTGAACGTGAATGTCCGCTGCGTTCACCTCGGAACGGTCGCCGCTCCACATGGTGTGGAAGGCGCCCTCTTCGTCGATACGACCGTAGGTGTGCGCACCGAAGAAGTCACGCTGACCCTGAATCAGGGATGCGGGCAGGCGGTCGCGGCGCAGACCGTCGTAGTAGGACAGTGCGGAAGCGAACACCGGCACGGGGATGCCCAGTGCGGTTGCCTTAGCCACCACGCGACGCCAGGAAGGAACGAGCTCCTCCATGAGGTTCTTGAAAGCCGGTGCCAGCAGCATGTTCGCGGGAGCCTCATCAGCGTAGGCAGCCATGATGTCGCCCAGCAGCTCGGCGCGGATGATGCAGCCTGCACGCCACAGCGATGCGATGGTGTCCAGCTTCAGGTCCCAGCCGTATTCCTTGCCTGCGCGGGTGAGCAGGTCCATGCCCTGTGCGTACGCAACGAGCTTGGAGGCGAAGAGTGCGCGGCGCACATCCTCAACGAACTCGGGGTCGCCTGCACCGATGCCGGTGGTTGCGATCAGGCCTGCGGGCAGTTCGCGCTGTGCCTGCTCGCGCTGCTCACGCCCGGAGGAGGAGAGGGCGCGTGCGAACACGGACTCTGCGATAGCGGAGACGGGGGAACCGAGGTCCAGGCCGGCCTTAGCGGTCCACAGGCCGGTGCCCTTCTGGCCCGCTGCGTCAACGATAACGTCGACCAGGGGCTTGCCGGTCTTTGCGTCTACCTGTGCGAGTACCTCTGCGGTGATTTCAATCAGGTAGGAGCTCAGGTCGGTCTTGTTCCAGGCCTTGAAGATTTCTGCCTGCTGTGCGGGCTCGATACCTGCCACAGAGCGGAGAATGTCGTAAGCCTCGCCGATGACCTGCATGTCGGCGTACTCGATGCCGTTGTGGACCATCTTCACGAAGTGGCCCGCACCGTCGGTGGAGATCCATGCGCAGCAGGGTGCGCCGTCCTGCGGTGCCTTCGCTGCGATCTTTTCGAGCATGGGGCCGAGGTGCTTGTAGGACTCTGCGGAGCCGCCGGGCATCATGGAGGGGCCCCAGAGAGCGCCCTCTTCACCGCCGGAGACGCCCACGCCTACGAAGTGCAGGCCCTTTTCAGCCAGGGCGTGCTCGCGACGGATGGTGTCGGGGAAGTGGGAGTTACCGCCGTCGATAATGATGTCGCCCTCATCAAGCATGGGGGTGAGCTGCTCGATCACTGCGTCGACGGGTGCGCCCGCCTTGACCATAATCAGGATGCGGCGGGGAGACTCGAGGGAGTCAACGAGTTCCTGCAGGGACTCGGTACGGATGAAGTCGCCGTCTGCGCCGTGCTCAGCCAGCAGTGCGTCGGTCTTCTCTACGGAACGGTTGTGCAGTGCCACGGTGTAGCCGTTACGTGCCAGGTTGCGGGCAAGGTTTGCGCCCATGACAGCAAGGCCGGTGACACCAATCTGTGCCTTCTTGTTTTCAGTCATGTATATAAGGATACGCGCTTAGGGCAGGCTATATATAGGTGGAGTGCAGTTTTATGCTCGAAGGAATCGCAGTTCCGGCTGGATTATCTTCGCAAGCTTCCCGCCGGGCACCTCGCGGTATACCCTCGCGGCAGCTCAATGGGTCAACAAACACTGAGTCAACAAAAAACCGGGTAAACAAACCGGGTAAACAAAAACCCCGGTACCGTGCGGTACCGGGGTTAGCGGTGGGTCCTACCGGGATCGAACCGATGACATCCACGGTGTAAACGTGGCGCTCTACCAGCTGAGCTAAAGACCCGTGAGTTCTCACTGATTCGTTGTCGTTTCAGTGGCGAACACAAGAGAAAACTATACGGGCTTCTGGGGTGGCACGCAAATCGAAAACATGTGTTCTATGTCTCAATATTTTTTTCTTTTTCCCACCGCGCCCCACACTAAGCCACAACAAGCCATGTTGGGTCACGACCTTTTGGGTAGGCCACACCCCATCATTCCGCGCCATTCCGCCCACCCCATCATTCCGCGCTATTTAGGTGCAAAAAGACCCTAACTAGCACTTTTGATGCACAGTATTTTCCGTTCAGATAGTCATAATGCGAAACCCACATCACAAAAACCCTTATTTGAGACCAAGAGAGGCACCTTTAGGTCTAAGATAGTAGAGATAAGAAGCGATGTGGGTCTTACAGACCTATAGCGCTTAAACACAAAGATTGTTCGACAACGCAACAACGCGCGGCGGGCGATCTCACAACCGCACAGAAGAGAGGTTGGATTAGTTTGGCTAACGTACCGAACGAGCACTCCCTGAGCACCCTTCTTGATGGCTTCAAGGACATCGACGTAGAAGAGACCCAGGAGTGGGCCGAGTCCCTCGAGGACCTTATCAAGACTCACGGCACCGAGCGTGCAGAGTACATCCTTCGCGCACTGCTCAAGGAAGCTGGCGAGAAGGGCGTTAAGGTTCCGACTCTGGTCAAGACCGACTACATCAACACCATCCCCGCAGACCAGCAGCCCGAGTACCCCGGTGATGAGGAACTCGAGCGCCAGTACCGCGCATGGATCCGTTGGAACGCAGCAATCATGGTTCAGCGTGCCCAGAAGAAGGGCATCGGCGTTGGCGGTCACATCTCCACCTTCGCAGGTGTGGCTGACCTCTACGAAATGGGCCAGAACCACTTCTTCCGCGGCCGTAACCACCCCGGTGGCGGCGACCAGGTCTTCTTCCAGGGTCACTCCTCCCCCGGTGTCTACTCCCGCGCATTCGTTGAGGGCGTCCTGACCGAAGAGCAGATGGACGGCTTCCGCCAGGAGAAGACCAAGGGCGCAGACGGTATTCCTTCGTACCCGCACCCCCGCTGCATGCCTGAGTTCTGGCAGTTCCCGACCGTTTCCATGGGTCTGGGCCCCCTGAACGCTATCCACCAGGCATCCTTCAACAAGTACCTGCACAACCGCAATATCAAGGACACCTCTGAGCAGCACGTCTGGGCATTCCTGGGCGACGGCGAGATGGACGAGCCCGAGTCGCGTGGTGCACTGCAGCTGGCTGCAAACGAGCACCTGGACAACCTGACCTTCGTCGTCAACTGCAACCTGCAGCGTCTGGACGGCCCCGTTCGCGGTAACGGCAAGATCGTTCAGGAGCTCGAGGCATTCTTCCGCGGCGCAGGCTGGCACGTCATCAAGGTTCTGTGGGGCTCCGACTACGACGCACTGCTCCAGAAGGACAAGAGCGGCAAGCTCATCCAGCTGATGAACGAGACCCTCGACGGTGACTACCAGACCTTCCGCGGCGAAGACGGCGGCTACATCCGCGAGCACTTCTTCGGCAAGTACCCCGAAACCAAGGAACTCGTTGCAGACCTGACCGACGAGCAGATCTTCAACCTGCGCCTGGGTGGCCACGACGACAAGAAGCTCTACGCAGCCTACAAGGAAGCTATGGAGACCAAGGGCAAGCCCACCGTCATCCTGGCACAGTCCATTAAGGGTGCGGAGCTCGGCCCGTTCTTCGAGGCACGTAACTCCACCCACCAGATCAAGAAGTTCACCATGGAAGCACTGAAGGGCTTCCGTGACCACCTGAACATCCCCATCTCCGACGAGGAGCTGGAGAAGGATCTGTACAACCCGCCGTACTACCTGCCCGAGGCAAACCACCCGGCACTGCAGTACATGCAGGCACGCCGCAAGGAACTCGGCGGTTACATCCCCGGCCGTGCAAACACCCAGCCTGAGATTATCCTGCCCGAGTCCAAGGTCTACGCACAGACCAAGAAGGGCTCCGGCAAGCAGACCGCCGCTACCACCATGGCGTTCGTCCGCCTGATGAAGGACCTCATGCGCGTGAAGGGCTTCGGTCACCGTATCGCGCCCATCACCCCCGATGAGGCACGTACCTTCGGTATGGACTCCTTCTTCCCCTCGGCTAAGCTGTACAACCCCAACGGCCAGAACTACGTGCCCGTTGACCACCAGCTCATGCTCACCTACACCGAGTCCCCCGAGGGCCAGATTGTTCACGTGGGTATTAACGAGGCAGGCGCAACCGCTGCATTCATCGCACTGGGTTCGTCCTACGACACCCACGGCGAGCCGATGATTCCGATTTACATCTTCTACTCGATGTTCGGCTTCCAGCGCACCGGCGACTCCTTCTGGGCTGCTGCCGACCAGCTGTGCCGCGGCTTCGTCATCGGTGCAACCGCAGGTCGTACCACCCTGTCCGGTGAGGGTCTGCAGCACAACGACGGCCACTCCCCGATCCTGGCGTCCACCAACCCGGCGTTCAAGATCTACGACCCGGCTTACGGCTACGAGATCGCTCACATCGTGGAGCGCGGTATCGAGCAGATGTACGGCACCAAGGACGAAGACCACAACGTCATGTACTACCTGACCGTGTACAACGAGCCGATTCACCAGCCTGCTGAGCCGGCAAACGTTGACGTTGAGGGCATCATCAAGGGTATCCACAAGATCAGCGAGTCCCCGCTGACCTCCGGCCCCAAGGCACAGCTGCTGGCATCCGGCATTGCTGTTCCGTGGGCTGAGAAGGCTCAGCAGCTACTGGCTGAGGACTGGGGCGTCTCCGCAGACGTCTGGTCTGTCACCTCGTGGACCGAGCTGCGCCGCGACGGCATCGCCGCTGAGGAAGAGGCTCTGCTGAACCCGAACCAGCCCGCTCGCGTTCCTTACGTGACCCAGAAGCTGGCGGGCGCTGCTGGCCCGATCATCGCGACCACCGACTTCGCTTCGGAGGTTCCCGACCAGATTCGCCAGTTCGTTCCGAACGACTTCGCAACCCTGGGTGCTGACGGCTTCGGCTTCGCAGACACCCGCCCGGGTGCACGTCGCTTCTTCCACATCGATGCAGAGTCGGTTGTTGTCCGCACCCTGCAGATGCTGGCAAAGCGCGGCGAGGTTGCAGCAGACGTTCCCGCGAAGGCATTCGCTAAGTACGACCTGCTGAACGTGAACGCTAACTCCGAGCTGGAGCAGCACTAAGCATTTGGCTATAGAACCCCGGTTCTGCGTTAGACGCTAAACGATGCCCCCGGTTGATGATTCATCAACCGGGGGCATTCTATCTATTGGTTTTTGAGAACCCATTCTTTATATCGGAGATTAACTTCTGATTTCTGCT
>CALGXU010000255.1 GCA_937935205.1 uncultured Rothia sp. | reverse complement strand
TGAGCTGCTGCGGGCTTAGCTGCAGGCTTGGGTGCCGGCTTTGCGGCAGGCTTTGCCGCTGGAGGCTTGGGAGCTGCCGCAGGCTTAGCGGCGGGCTTTGCCGCTGCGGGCTTGGGAGCAGGCTTAGCTGCCGACTCCGCGGGTGCTGCCTTTGCGGCAGGCTTAGCGGCTGCGGCGGGGAATTCCGCGCGCAGCTTCTTCAGAACCATGGGGTTCAGGGTGGACGAGGAGCTCTTAACGAACTCGCCCATATCCTTGAGCTTGGCGATAACTTCCTTAGAAGGTACGCCTACCTCTTTAGCAAACTCGTGTACTCGAGGCTGAGCCAAATTTTCTCCATTCCCGGTCCGCACCGGGAATGGTGCGGACACTAATGTTTACGGGGTGCACGCCCGAAGGCGCGCCAATTCGTGAAATTGCCGGTGGGTGAGCACGAAAGGGTACTCATTTCGCGGCACTCATTAGATATCCATCAGTTTTCTGACTCGCTTTCAGATAAGAAGTCGTCAAACTCGTTGACTTACAGAGGGCATATACCCGAAAAGCGTCTACGAGGGGGTCGAGTCCGCAATCACGGCTCGAATCTGCTCGCAGCAGGCCTGCAGCTGGGTTGCAGGGACCGCTTTTTTGAAGGCGCGCGCCAGGCCGTTCTTTTTCTGCAGAGCGGCTACGCACTTTTCGCTCGGATGAATCCAAGCGCCTCGTCCGGGCATAGTTCCCGCCACATCGGGCTGATAGGGCGGGGTGTCCGCCTGCTCGGTAGCAGACGTGACGGGTGTGCGGGCGATGCGCAGCAGGTTGCGCTGTTCATCGCGGGCACGGCATCCGATGCAGGTGCGGACCGGTCCTTCAAACGCTTCGGAGGATGCGGCGAGGTCGTGATCGCTCATGGTCCTCTCCCCTCTCTAGCGTGTGTAGAACCGCGTTCGCGGTACATTCGTGATGCTCTATCCGGTGCGTGCGAGGGCGCGTTAAAGCGCCCGGTTACACACCGGCACATCTTAATAGTGTATCCCGTTTTTAAGAATCATGGGCAAAATTGTGACGCAGGCGCAAGAACACCGGGCGCGGTACTGCCCGATATCTTGCGCCTGCATCCAAGGGATATGCCGCGGGATACGCCCCTCACCGGGGCTAATGCTTATTCAGCGTCCTGTGCGGACTCTTCGGTTGCCTCTTCAGCTGCCGCGCCTTCAGCCAGGCTACGAGCCACGCGAGCTGCAACCTCTTCCTCGGCACGAACCTGAGCGTACTTGGACTCGGAGAGAATATCGATACGCCAGCCGGTCAGCTTCGCAGCCAGACGTGCGTTCTGACCCTCACGGCCGATAGCCAGGGAGAGCTGGTCATCCGGAACCACGGCACGAGCGGAGTACTCACGCGGGTTCGCGATAATGACCTCGGTGACCTTCGCCGGAGACAGCGCCGCAGCGATGAAGGTTGCCGGATCGGTCGAGTAGTCGACAATATCGATCTTCTCGTCGTTCAGCTCGGCAGCAACCGCACGCACGCGGGCACCCATATCGCCGATGCACGCACCCTTAGCGTTAATGGTCGGGTTCTTCGCGGACACAGCAATCTTGGAGCGGTGGCCAGCTTCACGTGCGATGGAATTAATGGACACCAGGCCCTCGGAGATTTCGGGAACCTCGTGCTCGAACAGGCGCAGAACCAGGTTCGGGTGCGAACGAGAAACCACAATCGAGGGGCCCTTGGGGCCGCGGCGAGCCTCAACCAGGTAGGCGCGCAGGCGGGTACCGTGCGGGTACTTCTCGCCCGGAACCTGCTCGTTGCTGGGCAGAACAGCTTCAACGGTGCCCAGGTCAACCTGAACCATACGCGGGTTGTTGCCCTGCTGAATCACGCCGGACACCAGGGTGCCCTCACGGTCCTTGAACTCGCCCAGAACGGATGCGTCCTCAGCGTCACGCAGACGCTGCGACAGAACCTGACGGACGGTTGCGGCAGCGATACGGCCAAAGTTGTTCGGGGTATCGTCGAACTCGTCAATCTTCTGGTTGTCCTCATCAAGCTCAGGAGCCAGAATGACGAACTCACCGGTGGTGCGGTCGATGACGGCACGAGAGCCCTTAATAGCGCCGGGCTGCTTCATGTACGCGAGCAGCAGGGCGTTCTCAACCAGGGTGAAGAGCTCCTCCATGACGAGAGAGCGCTGCTTCGCCAATGCGCGCAGTGCGCCCAGGTCAATAGTTTTAATATCCTCCACGCTTTTCAGCCTTTCCCAGTTAGCACGGCGCCGGGACGCTCAATGCGCCCCGGCTCCCGAACGGTATATACCTGGCACGGAGCACCCCGTGCCTGAAGCTTTAATAACTCTATTCTACCGGCTCAGCAGGCGAATTGAAGTCAATCTCGACGTGAGCAGAAGCAATATTTTCCCACGGAAGCAAAGAGGGCTCGTGGTACGACTCCTTCTGACCCTTCTTCGTGTTCTTCTTACGAGCCAGCACCGGACCCTCATCCTGCACCTCGTGCAGACGCGCCAGGTACTCAGTACCGTCGGGTGCGGTGACCGCAATCAGACGGGTACGGGCACGCTCCCAGTGGCGGCGCTCGGTCAGGGCGCGGGTAGCGCCGGGCGAGGACACCTCCAGCTCGTAGGGGAAGAACTCGTCGTTTTCATCCGCACGGTCCAGGGCGCTCGAAATCGCACCGGAAATCTCCGCGAGAGAATCCAGCGACAGCGAATCGGTACGCTCAGCGGTGTAGTCCACCGTAATCTTCACGGTGCGGTTCGCCGCCGGGCCCGAAATCTTCAGGCCCTCCAGCACCAGCGAGAACTCGGAGATAACCGGGGCAATCGCCTCGGCCACCTCTTCCTCACGGATTGCGCGGGTACCCACGCGCACCGGTGCCTCCACCACGGGCTCACTCTCAACACGAGCGCGGGGAGTGTTCACACCATTCGCCACGCGGGATGCGGCACGGCGAGCGCGCGCATTCGGGGCGCTCTTCTTAGCGCCAGAACGCTTCGGCTTATATGCCATAGTTCTCTTCTTTCATTCTTCCGCCACTTGCCCCGCCCCACCTCTTAGGAGGCAGGGCGGGTGGCGGCGGTTTTACGTCTTTGCGGGCTGGTAGCGTGCCTTAGGCGCCGCGCACCTCAGCGATGACCTCAGCCACCGCGTTCTCAACGGACACCTCGCGAGCCTCACCGCTGCGGCGGTCCTTCAGCTCGAGCACGCCGTCCTTGAAGCCGCGACCAATCACCAGGATGGTGGGCACGCCCAGCAGCTCGGCGTCGCCGAACTTCACGCCGGGGCTGGTCTTCGGGCGGTCGTCCAGCATGACCTGCAGGCCGGCGGATTCCAGGGATGCGCTGAGCTCTTCAGCGTACTCGTGGGACGCTGCGTCCTTGCCGGTGATGACAATGTGCACGTCTGCCGGTGCCAGGTTACGCGGCCAGATCAGGCCCTTCTCATCGTGGTTACCCTCGGCGATAGCAGCCAGTGCGCGGGTCACGCCCACGCCGTAGGAGCCCATGGTCACGGTCTGCAGCTTGCCGTTCTGGTCCAGAACCTTCAGTCCCAGTGCCTCAGCGTACTTGCGGCCCAGGGCGAAGATGTGGCCCATCTCGATGCCGCGGGCTGCCACCAGCTCGCCGGAGCCGTCCGGTGCCGGGTCGCCTTCGCGCACCTCGCACGCCTCGATGACGCCGTCGGCGGTGAAGTCGCGGCCGAAGACCAGGTTTGCCACGTGCTTGCCCTCTTCGTTTGCGCCGGTCACCCAGCGGGTACCGCGCACCACGCGGGGGTCAACGAAGAAGGGAATGCCGGTTGCGGAAGCCACCGCGTCCTCGTCCTCGGTGTACGCACCGAACAGGGGCGCATCCAGGCTCAGGCCGGGGCCAATATAGCCCTTGACCAGTTGCGGGTATGCCTTCAGGTCCTCTTCGCTGGCTGCCTCGACCTCAACCTCGCCGCCGATGCCCAGCAGGGCACCGATGTTGACCTCAACGCGGCCCAGGTCCACGGCACGGTCGCCGGGAACGCCCACGGCGAAGACCTTACGCTCGCCGGAGGGGGTGATGACGGTGCCCAGGAAGCACTTGAGGGTCTGCGAAGCCTCCAGGGTGCCGCCGGTCACCTCGGAGTGCAGTTCGTTCATGCGCTCCACCAGGGTCTCAATGGTCGCGGAGTCGGGGGTGTCCAGAACGATTGCCGCCGGGGTGTCCTCGGTGATTTCGATTTCCTCGGGAACCACGGTGGTCACGGCCTCAACGTTTGCCGCGTAGCCGCCCGCGGAACGCACGAAGGTGTCCTCACCGATGGGGGTCGGGTGCAGGAACTCTTCACTGCGGGAGCCACCCATCGCGCCGGACTGTGCGGTCACAATGACAATCTCCAGACCCAGGCGCTCGAAGATGCGCTGGTAGGCGGCACGGTGCGCCATGTACGCCTCGTTCAGGCCCTCATCGTCAATGTTGAAGGAGTAGGAGTCCTTCATGATGAACTCGCGGCCGCGCAGCAGACCCGCGCGGGGGCGCGCCTCATCGCGGTACTTGGTCTGAATCTGGTACAGGTAAACCGGCAGGTCCTTGTAGGAGGAGTACAGGTCCTTGACCAGCAGGGTGAACATTTCCTCGTGGGTGGGTGCCAGCAGCATGTCTGCACCCTTGCGGTCCTTGAGGCGGAAGAGGTTATCGCCGTACTCGTCCCAGCGGTTGGTTGCCTCGTAGGGTTCGCGGGGCAGCAGTGCGGGGAAGTGAACTTCCTGCGCGCCAATGGCGTCCATCTCTTCGCGGATGATGTTCTCGACCTTGCGCAGTACCTTCAGGCCCAGGGGCAGCCAGGTGTACACGCCGGGGGCTGCGCGGCGGATGTAACCGGCGCGGACCAGCAGCTTGTGGCTGGCGACCTCAGCGTCTACGGGGTCCTCGCGCAGAGTGCGCACGAAGAGGTTGGAAAGGCGAAGTACCACGATTCTCCTTGAAAGGTCGATAGGTTTAGGTAGGGTGCCCGCGGCTCACCGTGTAAGCCGTAAATAGGCACAGTTGTCTTTAATTTTATAGCGTTTTAGGGTTCGGCGTGTTTAGCGCTCAAAAATGATGGTCGAGAACTGCCCAATCTGCTCCCAACCAACCCCCCGGTACATGGCAAGAGCGCGGGCGTTGTAGTCGTTCACGTACAGGCTCAAGTGCGGATAGCGGTGCTGCAGAATCTGCGCGGCGGCGGCAAAGAAGGGCTTAGCCAGACCGTAGCCGCGGTAGTCCGGGTGCAACCACACGCCCTGCACCTGCGCGGCGTCCAGGTTCACGATGCCCGCATCCGCTTTGAAGATGACGCGCCCGTTCACGTCGGTGACAATGGCGCTGCGCTGACCGGCAATGAGCGTGCGCAGGCGCGCCGCGTAGCCCTCCCCGTAGCGGGCAATCGGGTCGAAGCCGACCTCCTCGGTGAACATGGCGGCTGCGGCGGGCAGAAGCTCCCCCAGATCCGCGGAGGTGGCG
>CALGXU010000254.1 GCA_937935205.1 uncultured Rothia sp. | reverse complement strand
TCATACCAGCGTAGCGTGTCTGGGCTGAGCCCAGTCTGCTTTGCGACGCTACTAATAGTGAGGTAGTCCATAAACCCCTACCCTAGCCCTTGGAGTGCACTCCAACGCAAATAGAAAAAGGGCATAAAATATGTGTGGGGTGTGCTACCCTCCTCCTTGGAGGATTTTGGCACACCCCACACACATATTATGTAGATATTAAGTTTTTGGTGTGTTGGCGGTGTCTTACTCTCCCACAACCCCACGATTGCAGTACCATCAGCGCAGTCAAGCTTAGCTACCGGGATCGGAACGGGACCGGGCGTACCCTCGACGCTAAAACCACCAACACAAACCCATAAAACAACCACCCCCACACCCTATAGGGTACGGGCAGCGTGTTGCGTCAAACACTGTACAACAAACACAAACACAATAATCATTCTTCTTTTTGCGGCAAACATATTATTCTCGGCGCATTACTGCTCTTCTCAATTGCCCACACAATAAATGTGTGTTTTTTTGTGTCGGTGTATTAGTACCAGTCACCTCCAACACGTCACCATGCTCACAGCCCTGGCCTATCAACCCCATCATCTCTAGGGAACCTCAACAGAAACCTCATCTCAAAACAGGCTTCCCGCTTAGATGCTTTCAGCGGTTATCCCTCCCGCACGTAGCTAACCAGCCATGCCACTGGCGTGACAACTGGCATACCAGAGGTACGTCCATCCCGGTCCTCTCGTACTAGGGACAGCCTTCTTCAAGTTTCAACGCGCGCGGCGGATAGAGACCGAACTGTCTCACGACGTTCTAAACCCAGCTCGCGTGCCGCTTTAATGGGCGAACAGCCCAACCCTTGGGACCTACTCCAGCCCCAGGATGCGACGAGCCGACATCGAGGTGCCAAACCATCCCGTCGATATGAACTCTTGGGGAAGATCAGCCTGTTATCCCCGGGGTACCTTTTATCCGTTGAGCGACACCACAACCACACGTCGGTGCCGGATCACTAGTCCCTGCTTTCGCACCTGCTCCACCCGTCAGTGTCACAGTCAAGCTCCCTTATACACTTACACTCACCATCTGATTGCCAACCAGACTGAGGAAACCTTTGGGCGCCTCCGTTACCATTTAGGAGGCAACCGCCCCAGTTAAACTACCCACCAGGCACTGTCCCCAACCCGG
>CALGXU010000253.1 GCA_937935205.1 uncultured Rothia sp. | reverse complement strand
TTTTTGCAAGATTTCAGGTATATATGACGCAAAAATTTCACATGCCAGGCACAGCCTGTCGCTAAACCCGCACAACAAAACCCCCGCCTCCAGCAAAAGCCAGAAGACGGGGGTTTCACGCTACCCAGCGCGCAACGCCAGGGATAGCTAAAAATTAGGAGACATACGAGAAATCGGGGAACAGCAGGTTCTGCAGCTTGTAGCGGCGAATGAAACGAGCCAGCTCCGCGCGAGTAGTCGGCGCGGTCGGGTTAAACACACCCGAAGAGTCCAGAACGATATCGTTCGCACCAGCCCACGCAACGTAACGGTGCAGAGTACCGGCACCGAGCACGTCGCGGAAACGAGAACCAGTGCCCTCGTTCATTTCGGTCAGCTGAACCTCCGCGTTGTACTGGAACAGCACAGCCGCCAGCTCCTCGTGAGAAACCGGTGCGGTCGGGTCGATTTTGTCGCCACCAGTGAGAGGCTCGGTGATCTTGCGGTCACGTGCCCAGTGCAGCGCGTTCGCGGTCGGGCGGCCTGCCGCATCCGCGAAGGGTGCAACATCCGAGTTTTCGCTCACACCAGCGTGACCAGCAGCGTGGTTCAGCAGAGCAATAAGCTCCTCACGGGTCACAAGGCGGTCCGGCTCAAACGCGCCAGTCTGCGGGTTCGGCATCAGCCATTTCTTCTGGTTCGCCATGCGGATATCCTCAGCGAACGGGTGGTTATCCGGAACATCCTCGAAAGAAGTCTTCAGAATCTTGGTCTCAGCCACGGGGATGCGCGCAGCAATCTGGCGGGTGATCTCCTGACCCCACGGGTCGGAGCAAATATCCAGCTGCAGGGCGTGATCAACGCCCTCACCCTGCATCAGCTCGATGGGGAACTGGTCGCTACCGCTGAAGCTGTCAGCGTCACCGTCAAATTCGGGGGTGAGCGGCCAGGAGCGCAGAGTTTCGAAAGAGTCGTTACGAACGTAGCCGTGGCGTACGGTCAGGGTGGTGCCTTCGGTGAGGAATTCGCGCAGACCGTGTGCAGTGTAGTTGACGGTCATACCGGTTTCAGTGATGGTGGCGCGCTGAATGACGAGGCGCGGGCCTTTAGTTTCCTCGGTTGCCGGGGCAAGGCTTGCGGGGGCTTCGTCTGCCTGAGCGGCCTGTGCCTGCAGGGTCAGTGCGCCTGCAGCGGCGGCGGCGGAAGCACCCTTTACGAAGAATCGTCGTGAGAGTCGATGGGTAAGCAAGGGCATGATTGTCCTATTCAGTTCTTGTTTGAGTTGAGTGAGTTACGGGTGGCAGGACGCGCGGACAGCGGCGTAAACGGTGAGTGAGGCCGATACGGTGGTTCCCTCCCCTTGTGTGCGTGAGTGAGACGCAGCGTGCGGGGTGCGGGTGTCTGTCGGGCGGATGCGCGGTGAGTGAGACCGGCACGAGTTCCCTGACCCAGTCATCTAGCGTACCTTAAGGTTTCTTTAAAGCGAAGATGAAACGGCGGTGATTTTACGCCTATTTTTAGTGTTCGACGAAGTAGGGGCGTTATCTGGCAACGTTTGCCGGAAGTTGGCATGGGTTCTTGATGGGGCGGCTTTGAATTGCTCTACGCCGAGGTGTTCCGGGATATGGAATATGTGGGGTTCTGAGGTTTTATGTGCGACACGCCGTTTCAAACCCTTTTCAAAGAGTTATAGTTATTGGTACCCTATCACTGTTTCTATATCCTAACAAAGGAGTTACCCATGGAGGCCAAGGAATTCTCTGAGAAGGCCCTCCTCTTTTTCGCCAAGTCCAAGTACGCCGACCTCTTCGGCGTGGCACTGGTCATCGCCATCGCAATCGCCTCAGGATACCTGAGCACTAACCTCGCCAAATACGTTGACTGGGGCCCGATTACGAGCTTCATTCCCCTCGGCGTGATTTCCGTGATTAACGTGGGTATTTCGATGATGTCTACCCGCCTGACCGGCCGCCTCTCAAACATCGGCAACGTGCTCGGCATTATTAACACGGCGCTGTCCGGAGCGATCGACTACATTCTGGGCAACAAGGCAGCAATCATCACCTACCCGGTGACCTTTATCGTGTACACCTTCGCGATTCGTAGGTGGCAGAACTCCGAACGCGGCAAGGCTCTAGAACCGCCGACCGGCACGAAGGGCCAGCTGATTATTGGTAGTATTGTGGCGGGGTCGTTCGCGTTCTCCCTGGTAACGAACTACATTGGCTACGGCGGCAAGACCTCGTTCCTGTTCTGGAT
>CALGXU010000252.1 GCA_937935205.1 uncultured Rothia sp. | reverse complement strand
ACCCCGTATATGCCTTGAATTGCATATACGGGGTATTGATGCATTCTGGGCTATATACGGGATACCGCGCCCACAATAAAGGAATATACGCCCCAATTAACGTATCCCTGCTCATATTTACAGCCGTTTAGCTGTGACCTATGCCTGTATACGCGTAGAATTATGTGGAATTTTATACACCACATTCACCTCAGGAGCTCCCCTTTGAGCATCTCTAAACTTCTCGGCTTTGACTGGTCGATTCACGGCGACGGCCGCAGCATCAAGCCCGGTTCCTTCGTCGCCCCGAACGAGCGCCTCGCCTGGCCGATTACCATCGGCATCGGCGCACAGCACGTGGTCGCGATGTTCGGCGCAACCTTCCTCGTGCCGATTATTACCGGCTTCCCCCCGGCAACCACCCTGTTCTTCTCGGGTATCGGCACGGTCCTGTTCCTGCTGATTACCCGCGGCCGCGTCCCCTCCTACCTGGGTTCTTCGTTTGCGTTCATTGCGCCCCTGGCGGCTGCCATGAACTCGCACGGCCCCGCTGGTGCCCTCGGCGGTATCGTCATGGCGGGTGTGGCCCTGTTCCTGGTCGGCCTGATCGTTCAGTTCGCTGGCACCGGCTGGCTCACCAAGCTCATGCCTCCGGTCGTCACCGGTTCGATTGTGGCACTGATTGGTTTCAACCTGGCAAAGAGCGCTAAGGACAACTTCATGGTGGCACCGGTGACCGCACTGGTGACCCTGTGCTCCATCATCCTGATTTCGGTGCTCTTCAAGGGCATTATTGGTCGCCTGTCCATCCTGCTGGGTGTGGGCATCGGCTACATTACCGCTGTCATTCGCGGCGAGGTGGACTTCTCGAAGATTGATACGGCTGTGCAGACTCAGGGCATTATTGGCCTGCCGCAGTTCCAGACCCCCGAGTTCCACTGGGAGCTCGCCGGCCTGTTCATCCCCGTGATTCTGGTGCTCGTGGCTGAGAACATCGGCCACGTGAAGTCTGTTGCTCTGATGAGCGGCAAGAACCTGGACGACTACTCCGGCCGCGCCCTCATGGCGGACGGCCTGGCAACCACCATCGCCGGTATGGGTGGCGGTTCCGGCACCACCACCTACGCTGAGAACATCGGTGTGATGGCTGCGACCAAGGTGTACTCCACCGCGGCGTACTGGGTGGCTGCTATCTTCGCGATTGCGCTGTCCATGTTCCCCGCATTCGGTGCGGCAATTGCGACCGTTCCCGCGGGTGTTCTGGGCGGTGCCGCAACCGTGCTGTACGGCATGATTGGTATGCTCGGTGCCCGTATTTGGAGCGAGAACCGCGTGAACTTCTCGAACCAGATTAACCTGACCACCGCCGCTGTGGCGCTGATTGTGGGTATTGCGGACTACACCTGGACCTTCGGTGAGCTGTCCTTCGCCGGTATTGCTCTGGGTACCGCTGCGACCCTGATTATCTTCCACCTGATGACCTTCATCGCGAAGTACACGAAGGCTGCTGGCGACCCGCTGGAGCCCTTCGACCCTGAGAAGAGCACTGAGGTGCACTAGGCGCCTGACCGCCCGCTGGAGTGATTCTCCTGAGGCGTAGGCTGTAGAAGAGCGGCCCGGATGGATTGGTTCCCATCCGGGCCGCTTTTGCATGTTAGCCCTGTATTCGATTAGGCCAGGCGGTATGTCGTATTGCGGTTACCTCGACCACCATCACGGGCAATAACTCCTTCTTGAAGGAGCTTCGTGAGGATGTACCGGACCTGCGGTTTCTGCAGCTCAGCAAAAGGCTCAGGTAGCGCAGCCATGATGTCGTCGATACCTGCGGGGTGGCGTAGCGAGCGCAGAGCGAGGAGGACCGCCTCCTGACGGCTACTGGGCTGACGGCTACCAGGAACCGTGGGTGACGATTGGCGCGGGTCTGCTTCCGACTTCTGCTGCAGTGAACCGAGGTTGGCAGCATGAGCACCATCCAGAGGCTCCCGGCTAATAATCGCGGTAAACCGAATAACCCCGTCAATGAACTGGATGGGTTTCAGCCCTGCCTGACGCACCGCCTCCTGTGCCGTGTAGATGCCGCTACCCTCACCCTCGATGACTCGGTATCCGTCGTCGGGGGTTGTTACGTGCGTGCATACGTCGTACAGACGGTCATTCACGCGGGAACGTTCACCGTACTCTTGCAGACGCTGGAGAGTGATTCCATATAGACCGCCGGGGTTCTCTACAGAGATTCGGTCGGGAAAAATCCTGACGCGCACTTCCTCGGTATCTGCTTTGGGGTTGAGGCTGCGGTGCACGAGTGCATTCGATAGGATCTCGCGAAGGGCAATATCGGGTACTTCCTGCCCGTTGACGAGGTGCCCGTTGGGCAGCTCAACAACCGGGTGCGCCAGGTTCCGCTTGACCCATGCCAAAGTCTCTTCGAGCATGGCGGGGATGGGGCCGTCCGCCTCGAATTTGTCGAGGTTGCGGGCTTTACCGCTTGGGTCGATGACGACTCCGGTGACTTTGAGCGAGGGCCTGAACTCTTGAGGGTAGGAGCCTAGGGCGTACAGGCCTGCGAGGGAAAGATTATCGGTTCCGAGGGCAATAATTCCCTTGCGGCGGAGCACTTCTTCATCCGTGCAGTTAGCAAGGCGGCGTGATTTAGCACGTACGTCTCGCAGATAAGCAGTTTTGAGACCTTCGTCTAGGTCAGCCAGGGAGGTGTATTCCACCGGCTCCTCATCGAATCCGGTGCGTGTCCGCTGAGCCACCATCAGGTCGGTTTCGTGGCGGCTCATTTCGTGGTCGCCATCGCCGGAACGCACGTACGCTTTACCGCCAATGTAGGCGGGTCGTTCGTAAGGAGGCAGCGGAGGAATTGCGGCAACAAAGATTTTGGCGTCTTCGTAGAGGATGGTGCCGGATTCCATGGTGTTCGGCGGTTTGAGGCCCCTGCGGAGCTTGTTGCCGAGGGTTTTTTCTAGGTCTGCGGGGTCGTATACGCCTACAGGTGCAAAGTCATTATTCTCATCGAGGCCGCAGATAATGATTCCGCCCGTGGAACTATTGGAGAAGCTACTCAGGGTTGCGTCTAGGCTTCCGGGGTAGCCTCCGTGGGCTTTTTTAACCTCGATGAACTGCGTATCGCTGCCGTGAGTACGCAGTAGTTTGATGGTTTCAGCAAGCCATTCGGGGGTCCATTCCACGTTGTTCATACAAAAAATTTTAGTCTAGACACAAATCAGA
>CALGXU010000251.1 GCA_937935205.1 uncultured Rothia sp. | reverse complement strand
GCACCCGACTGCATCCCGGCTACGTAGCTCTAGATGCAGCGGTCCACCCTGAACAACGAACCGACGCAGCAACACCCCAATACAGCAGTCCACAGAGTGAAATTCACAGCGCCCCGGCGTGTCGCACACCTAAAATTTTTCGCAAAAATTTGAGCCCATAAATGCACCGACAAGCCGCAAAACAAAACATGCTCACCAAAGACCCCAAACTACTGTGCACTCCGTGAAAATTATGCCGCCAGGACGACTCCCAAAGCATTGCGCACAGCGGTGCAGGTACCGTAGGCTGATAGCTGTGCCGGTCGCTTGACGCGGCAACAATTGACATATAAACATCACTCAACTGCCCCACCATTCACTCGTGCAAAAAGCCCCCACACAGGGCCGCATCGACACATCCACCTCTCAAACACAGGCAAAACTATGAAGAAACTCCAGACTGCCGCACGCTCTGCGGCAGCCCGCTCCATCATGGCATCCGCAGGTGCACTCTCCCTCGTCGCCGCATCCCTCACCTCCGTTCCCGCGGCATTTGCCGCCCCCAGCGCGAGCGCAGCCGCAGAGGTCAACCCCGGCGCATCCTACGAGGAGCTCACCTACGCCCCCGCCCCGGATGCATCCCTGGTCGAACGCTCCAACCCCGCCATGGGCGCGGGCGAACGCGAACGCCTAGGCACCGCCAACGCACGCACCGGCGCCACCTCCCCCGCATCTACCGCGACTCTGAGCGGTATTTCTGCAAGCGGTATTTCTGCAACTCAGAGCTCCGCGCAGGGTGTGGCGGCTGGTCAGGCACTGGCACCCGGTCAGGCACTGGCAGCCGGTCAGGCACTAGCGCAGGGCCGCTCCGCGTGGACCCCCGCCGGCGGCACCCTCGGCATGGACGTCTCCTCGCACCAGCGGAACGTGGACTGGGCGAGCGCCTACGCCGCAGGTTCCCGCTTCGCCTACGTGAAGGCAACCGAGGGTGGCTACTACACCAACCCCTACTTTGCTCAGCAGTACAACGGCTCCGCCGCATCGGGCATGGTGCGCGGCGCCTACCACTTCGCAAACCCCCGCACTTCCTCGGGTGCCGATCAGGCGCGCTACTTCGTGCAGAACGGCGGCGGCTGGAGCGCCGATGGTCAGACCCTGCCCGGCCTGCTGGACATCGAATTCAACCCCTACCCCGCCTACGGCAACACCTGCTACAACATGACCCCGGCGCAGCTGACCGCTTGGACCCGCGACTTCGTGGACACCTACCGTTCGCTGACCGGTCGTGACCCCATGGTGTACACCGCAACCTCCTGGTGGTCGCAGTGCGTGGGTTCGCAGCAGTTCGGCACCCTGCCGCTGCACCTGGCGAGCTACTCCACCGTGGTCGGTGCAATTCCGGCGGGCTGGAGCGGCTACGATATTTGGCAGTTCACCGATTCGGGTCCGTTCGTGGGTGACTCGAACTTCTTCCCCGGCACCGTGAACGATCTGAAGGTTCTGGCGAAGAACCCGAAGGCTGTGCACCGCAGCTGGGCGAACGGCCAGGATCGCGCTGTGGAAGACCGTTCGGCAGAAGACCGCGCCACCCAGGATTCGAACGTGGTGACCACCGCGACCGGTTCGATTGATATTCGCACCGGCATCGGTAACTTCTGGAACAAGAACCGCGCGTTCTACGGCGACCCGATTGGTACCGAGTACTCCCTGGGCAGCGGCGTGTACGCCCAGAAGTTCACCAACAACAAGACTATCTACTGGACGAACTCTCACGGTTCGCACTGGCTGGTCACCAACGGCGGCTTGAATCAGAAGTTCCGCTCGGACGTGGCTCGTTTCCAAGGCTTGACCACCAACGAGGAGTCCCGCTCCGACACTATGGCGGTGTCCTTCGCCAATGGTGAGGGTGCCTACTGGTCTGCCGCTACCGGTACCCACATCATTAACGAGCGCGGCGCTATCTACGCGACCTGGCGTGCAGCCGGCATGAAGGGTGCACCCACCGCCGACGAGCAGAACCTGGGCAACGGCATCTTCAAGCAGGAGTTCACCGGTAGCACCACCTACGTGTGGTCCGCGCAGACCGGAACCCACCGCCTGCACACCGGCGGCGCGTTCTACCACCGCTTCCTGCAGCACCGCGGCACCTGGGGTGCCCCGGCAACCGACGAGACCGTCACCTCCACGGGCGCTCAGGTGCGATTCGCCTCCGGCAAGGTACTGCTCTGGTCGGATGCGTACGGTGCCTACGAGACCAACGGTAACGGCTCGATTTTCAAGCACTGGGAGAAGAACACCGCCCGTTACGGTGCAGCACGCGGCGACGAAACCTACGTGAACGGCGTGTACTACATGGACTTTGAGCGTGGCACGATCCGCTGGACCGCGCAGCGCGGTATCTACTAAGAGCGTGGCATTTACTCAACGGCGCGGTAGCTGATAAACACTGCAACGCGCATATAAAAACGAGGGGCACCTGACAGAGGTGCCCCTCGTTCTTTTGCTACAGGGCGCATCTTCTGAACAACATAGAATCAAGATGCGTTCTGTAGCGGGTGGGTTACCGAGTGAGTAGAGAACCCGGCTATGTTACCCGTGCCGGCAGGTAAATTTATGTCGAGGCGGTGCGCCGCCACGAAGCGTTATTGCGGAAGCGTTATTGCGGAATTGTCCAAGAATCTCGGATTAGTGTGGCGGACATAGTCCCCATTGACTATGTCCGTGGGGCCCACACTAATCTTGTGAGACCTCTCCCGAAGGTGTCTAGAGGGGCGCCTGACCGGAAGTAAGGTCTCAACGGTGAATAACGGCACGGTACGAAGATGCTGAAATCCACCCGGGTATAACGTTCCGGGAGAAGGAATCGATATCTAGGAGGGCCGAAACCTTCACACGTCATATCCCGTTACATCAAGGGTATGTGCAGGGGCGCTCGAAACCTATCTCTTCGGCAAATATTACGCTTCAACCAATGATTGAATGTTTACAATGCAAGTATGCACTTTGAGGTCTATAGATGTCAAACAAGATGCTCTATTGAGCCAATTTAGTGAGAATTTTGAGATAATCCCCGGAAATTTCCAAAATAAATTCCTGGGTATATTACGTTTAGGTGCCTGGCACTCACAGAGTTTTTCAGCCCCCTACGATAACGGCTCTCAAAAACCCCTAGCTATAAACCACAGCCATACAACGCCGTGTTAAAAACACTAGGACGCACCCCGCGTCGTATGCACAGCAGAAAGAGTACCCCTACTCCCCCGCCACACGGGATGCGCCCTAGGCGCTATAACCATCGAAACTACCGGCAAGACCCCAGCCGAGTGAGACCTTGAAGCCCTACCGGGCGCCTCGACCCATCCGCCAGCTTAGAGGCTAGCGAAGTCCAGAACCATACGGCCGGTAATCTTACCCGCCGCCATTTCCTCGAAGACAGCCGGTGCCTCGTCAACCTCACGCAGCTGAACCACCGGAACCACGATGCCGTCAGCACCGAACTGGAACGCCTCCGCCAAATCCTGACGGGTACCCACCAGGGAACCCACCACGCGGATGCCGTCCAGAATAATCTTCACAATGGACAGCTCCATCATCTCCGAAGGCAGGCCAACAGCCACCACGGAACCGCCCGCACGAACCGACTCGACAGCCTGGTTGAACGCAACCTTCGACACCGCGGTCACGACAGCAGCGTGAGCGCCACCGCCGGTCAGCTCGCGAA
>CALGXU010000250.1 GCA_937935205.1 uncultured Rothia sp. | reverse complement strand
CGAGTCGACCCGAGCCTCGACGAGACGGTCCGCCGCCTCACCGAGGCAGGAATCCAGGTCATCGGCCTGCGCGATAACCCGCGCTTCGAGTACAACATCTACGAATGTGCCCAGAAGGCCGGTGCCGACAAGAGCTCCTGCGCACGACCCGCAAGCGACAAGTACGCCGCCGAAAACCCAGCGAAGGAAATCTTCGACAAGTACCGCAACCAGGGCGCCGTCATGGTGGACCTGAAAGACGTGTACTGCCCGGACGGCATGTGCAGCCCCGTGGTCGGAAACATCTACGTCTACTTCGACGACAACCATGTCTCCAAGACCTACGGCCGCACCATGGCTCAGGAAGTCTTCCAGCGTGCAGCGGAAGGCGGCTGGCTCGTCAGCGGAAAAGTGAACTTCTAAAGTTCGCCAATATAGTGGATCCCCCGCGCTGTTCTACAGAAGTGTGAACAGAGAGGGGGATCCGCTATTTTCTTACCTAAAATTAGGATAGGCTAAGTTATGAGGCTCCCGGGAGAAGCCTTAGGAGAAGAAAGGACGCCATGAAAGAAATCACCGAACGCACCCTCAAAGTTGAGGACGTCAGCCTCGGCTACGGCGAAACCACCATCGTCAAAGACCTCTCACTCGAATTCCCCAAAGGCAAAATCACCGCCATCATCGGCCCCAACGGCTGCGGTAAATCCACCCTCCTACGCGGTGTCTCCCGGCTACTCAAGCCGCTCAACGGCGATTTCACCCTCGACGGCAAACCCACCCACGAATACTCCATGAAGGGCTTCGCCCGCATGGTCGGGCTCATGCCTCAGCACCCCATCGCCCCCGAAGGCATCACCGTAGCCGACCTGGTCTCTCGAGGACGCTACCCCTATCAGGGACTCTTCAAACGCAACAGCGCCGAAGACGACGAAGCGATTGCCTGGGCGCTAGAAGCCACCGACACCATGTCCCTAGCTGAACGGCAGGTCACCGAACTCTCCGGCGGCCAACGCCAGCGCGTCTGGATTGCCATGGCGCTCGCCCAGGAAACCGACATCCTACTACTGGACGAGCCGACCACCTACCTCGACCTGGCACACCAGGTAGAGCTACTCGACCTGCTCTCAGAACTCAACGAACAGCGCGGCACCACCATGATCATGGTGCTGCACGAACTGAACCTCGCCGCCCGAGTCGCTGATTACCTCGTCGCAATGAAGGACGGCTCCATCGTCGCCCAAGGCGAAGCACACGAAGTGCTCACCCGCGAGAACCTGCGCACCATCTTCGGGCTGAACGCAGAGGTCGCCGACCCGTTCAACGACGGCAGCGTGGTGGTGGTACCTCACCCGCGTAGCGCGTCCACCGTTGCCGGTTCAGCTGTCGCATCCTAAGAAACCCCTGCTTATATCTGATGAAGCGCCCATAACAATGGAATACTGGAAAGTAGGACGCACCGAAAGCTAAGCGAAGAAGCCGGCACACCCGCGTGGTGTGCCGGCTTCTTCCATAGAAGGGTCATTCTCTACAGAGGCCCGGAAAGAAGAACACAATGACGACCCCGCTCCTAGACTCCAACGGCAAGCTCAATGGTGAATCAGTACGCTACGTGGCAATCGGCGACTCCTTCACCGAAGGTGTGGGCGACGTTGACCGCCGCCGCCCCAACAGCCTGCGCGGCTGGGCAGACCGCGTTGCCGAAGGCCTCGGTGCAGTAGACCCGCAGGCGCAGTACGCAAACCTCGCTATCCGCGGCCGCCTGCTCGGCCCCATCCTGGACGAACAGTTGCCCCGAGCCCTCGACCTCTGCCCCAACATTGTTACCTTCTACGGCGGCGGCAACGACATCATGCGACCCAACGTGGATATTGACCAGCTCATGACCCACGTAGACGAAGCCTTCGCCACCCTGCGCGCCCAGGACATCACGATTCTGACCATTACGGGCCTGGACGTGCAGGGTCAGGGGCCCTTCGCCCGCACCCGCGGCCGCACCGCCACCTACAACGAGCTACTGCGCGGTATTGCTGACGACCACGGCGTGCACATTATCGATTACTGGCGCTGGAATGACTTCCTCGACTGGCGCCTGTGGGCTGATGACCGTCTGCACATGAACGACCTCGGTCACGAACGCTTCGCATCCCGCGTGCTGGCGCAGCTCGGCCTGCCCGGTGTGGTCACCGAATCGGTACTGCCCCCGGAGGTGCAGCTGACCGCTCGCGAGAAGATCGAGCAGGAGGCACGCTGGGTCCGCGAGTTTGCCCTGCCGTGGATCGGTCGCCGTCTGAAGGGTACGAGCTCCGGCGACGGTGTGAGCCCTAAGTACCCGCAGTGGGTCCCCGCGGCAAGCCTTAAGAACTAACGCCTTTAAGAACTAATGCCGAAGGCGCACGTTACGGCGTAGAACTGTACGCCGGGGGAGTGTCCTGTGCTGTATCTGTACCGTATTCGTGCCCGCATCTACGCCGTAACTGGGACGGTAAATCTGCCGTTCCTCGTACCGTTGCGAACCCTTAAACTGCCCTTTAAAACCGGGGCGGAAGCATTAAAACGAGAGTTAAAAGCTCTTTAAACGCGTGTTTAAGCCTGTTTAACAGCCCTGTGCGCACCGCAAGAGTCGGTGGTGCGGGGCTGTTTAGGGCTTAAATCCGGCTTAAGCTGTTAATCTCACAACATGAATTTCACCGGTGTAATTTATCCCCGGTCACATAGAGAACATCCGTTCTTAAAAGGCGCATTAACGCCTGACTAGGGGCGTTAAAGAAATCCTTAAAAACATCTGGACTTGCAAAAACACCCATTTTTGGTAGAATGGATAGGTATGTTTGCTGCTCGAAGGCAGGCGTGCATCCGCGAATCGAGCACTTCACTTAAACGAGGTGCAATCGGCCCAGAACACCGAGATTCCGCGGATTTTTAAGGCAAAATCCGGCGTGCAGGCTTGCACGAACCCCCGTATTTACCTAGAATTTAACGCTGTTCGTAGTGGTGGAAACGCCTCTCGACACTAATAAGCTTCACCGTTTTTCCCGCGGCGGGGATCGATGCGTGGCCTCTCACCCACGTGACGATCTCAAACACTCTAGCCCGGCGAATAACCCGGTGCTTCTACATTGGTGGCGGGACGCTCACGAGTAACATCGACTGCGTACCGTCATAAAAGTCAATCAATAAAGGAGTGAAACATGGCAGCAGTCTGCCAGGTGACCGGAGCTGTTCCCGGCTTTGGACACAGCATTTCGCACTCGCATCGCCGCAACAAGCGTCGATTCGACCCGAACGTTCAGAAGAAGACCTACTGGGTTCCTTCGCTGCGTCGTAAGGTAACCCTGAACGTGTCCGCTAAGGGCATCAAGGTGATCGATGCTCGTGGCATCGATGCCGTTGTTGCAGAAATCATCGCACGCGGGGAGAAGATCTAGTAAATGGCATCCAAGGCTAAGGACCTCCGTCCTATCATCAAGCTCAAGTCCACTGCTGGCACCGGTTACACCTACGTGACCCGTAAGAACCGCCGCAACAACCCCGACCGCATGGTGCTGAAGAAGTACGACCCCGTCGTCCGCAAGCACGTTGACTTCCGAGAGGAGCGCTAAGAATGGCTAAGAAGTCCAAGATCGCTCGCAACGAGCAGCGCAAGGTCATCGTCGCTCGCTACAACGAGAAGCGTATCGCGCTGAAGAAGACCCTGATCGACGAGAACGCTACCCCCGAGGAGCGCGAAGCAGCACGCGTGGCACTGCAGAAGCTGCCCCGCAACGCTTCCCCCGTTCGCGTGCGTAACCGCGACCAGATCGACGGCCGCCCCCGCGGTACCTTCCAGAAGTTCGGTATCTCCCGCGTGCGCTTCCGCGAGATGGCACACCGCGGCGAGCTGCCCGGTATCACCAAGTCCAGCTGGTAAATCTGGTATTTTAGTTCCTAAACGGTTTTCCGTCGTCACCGACGGTCACTCGCTTTAGACTCAAACCTTAAGTCTCTGGAAGGGGCACCCTAATGGCTAAGAACCGTACCGAACTCGTTGCAGAGGTTGCAGAGAAGTCTGGCAAGAGCCAGGCAACCGTAAACGCAGTCCTCGACGCAGTGTTCCAGGTTTTCGAGTCTTCCGTCTCCAAGGGCGAGAAGATCACCATCCCCGGTTGGATGGCAATCGAGCGCACCGACCGTGCAGCTCGTACCGGCCGTAACCCGCAGACCGGCGAAACCATTCAGATTCCCGCCGGTCACGGCGTGAAGCTGACCGCAGGCTCCAAGCTGAAGGCAGCAGTCGCTAAGAAGTAATTCTTGAGACTTTGAATCTGATAAAAGACCCTCACCTTTACGGTGGGGGTCTTTTATTATGTTCGGATGCTGTCTCTTGGTCTCAGGATATACATGGTGGGGGAGATAGCGAGGTGGGGAAGATAGCGAGGCGGGGGCTGGGCGAGTGTACGCGGTGGTGAACGCGCACAAGGTAGGTCTTCAAGACTCTAACCCTCAACTCGAGCTATAAAACACAGAAAGTAGCCCGGTTTCATGGGAGAAATTCTGATGTACTACAGAAAAAATAAAGAAAATTTATACATTTAAGAAGAAAGCTATGCATAAGCTAAGCGAAAAAACCGCGAATATGAAACCCCGCTGGGAAAAATACTTATACATTGCCGTCTGGACACAGCTTAAACACAGCAAACTAAAGCTCAATCTTAGACTCACACCCTAAGCTGGAACCACCGGCGAAGGAAAAGCCACACACCATACACAACGGCCCCATCCCATCCGGAAAATCAACCATACAAACCCCGGACGATCGACCCTCCGGGACGCACAAGGAGAAGCCCTCATGGCACGCCATGCTCAGCGTACTTCCGCACCGCCCACCAACCACCGCCTCCGCACCGGCGCAGCCGCACTGTCCATCGCGGCAATCGCAGCACTGGGCCTGAGCGCCTGCGGTGCACAGAACACCTCCAACCCGGCACCCACCGCCACTGCAACCGCTAAGGCATCCTCCACCGCCGATGCAGCAGTTAACGCAGGTAACGGCAAGGTCACCGTTAAGGCAAGCGACGCAGCCTCCCCGAGCGCCACCGCAAGCAGCTCCCAGGGCACCGTCACGGTCACCGAAGGCGGCGTGACCGTCAACGGTGCCGACGGCACTGGGGTGACTGCAGACGCCAACGGCAACGTGACTGTTAACGGCGCCAACGGTACCGGCGTAACCGCAGATGCAAACGGCAACGCAACCGTCAATGGCGGCTCGGCATCCAACAGCTCCGGCTCCTCCGCAAAGGTCGATGAAAAGGCTGGCGAAACCGCAGCCAAGAGCGGCTCCAACGGCGCAGGTAACGGCTCCGGTAACGGCACCGTGACCGTCGATGGTGGAACCGTCAGCGCAGCCAACGGCTACACCATGATTCAGATTGACGCTGATGGCGGCTGGTCCTACCACGCCCCCAACGGCGACATCATTGAGGTAGATGCTGACGGCTCCTGGGAACGCGTCGGTCCGAGCGGCAACGTAGAGGTGAAGACTGACGGCTCCTGGGAGCTCGTCGGAACCCCCGGCGTTGTCGACGTGAAGGCTGACGGCTCCTGGGAACAGACCGGACAGGGTTCCTTCCAGGTACCTGCAGTACCCGTCAAGCCCGCCGGTGCTACCGTGAACCCCGTCAAGCCCGTCACTCCCCGCCGCTAAAAAGCTGACTGACGAGCCGGATGAAAACGTGGGCTATCCCACTCGCTAGAATGCGGATAAACGCCCACGCGCCCGGATAATCACACCCAAACTCGATAGAATTAACGCGGTTGGTTAAAACCGATAATCGTTATGGGAACCCCAAACGGATCCCGCGCACGACGCGAAGACGTCGCCAACTAGCCGCACCATACTCAACAACCACAAGGAGAAACAATGGCATTCGCCCCCGCAATGAAGAAGACCACCGCGGTCCTGTCCATCGCTTTTGCAGGCGCACTGGGCCTGAGCGCATGTGGCTCCCAGTCCTCTTCCACCACCACCGCGACTGCATCCGCATCCGCTTCTGCAACTGCTTCCGCAAGTGCATCGGCTAAGGCATCCTCTGCAGCTGCAACCACCTCGGCTGCGTCCGCTTCCGCTACTGCAGACGTGAAGGTCGACAAGGACGGCAACGTCACCGTCAAGGCTAACGACGGCGAAGGTAACTCCGCAGACGTGAAGGTCGGCGCAGACGGCAAGGCTTCCGTGAACGCTAAGGACTCCGAGGGCAACTCCTCCAAGGTAGAGTCCGACGAAAAGGGCACCAAGGCTGAGTCCAAGGACTCCGAGGGTAACTCCTCCTCCACTGTTGAGGGCGACGTCATTGTCTCTGAGGACGGCGGCTGGACCATTCAGGGTGACGAAGGTCAGGTAGCTGTACAGGCTGACGGCTCCTGGAGCCGCCAGGACTCAAACGGCCAGGTCGCAGTCAAGGCTGATGGCTCCTGGAGCATCCAGACCAACGCTGGCGTTCAGGCAACCGTGGACGCATCCGGTGAGGTAACCTCCATCGTTGGCGGCGAGAAGGCAGACCTGAAGGCTCCGAAGGTTCCCGCAAAGCCCGCACAGGCTAAGGTCAACCCCGTCAAGCCCGCACAGCCCAAGTAAGCTGGTAAGAGCTAACAACGGCCAGTGACGCTCCGAGAGCTTAACAGTCCGTGACGTATGAAGACGCCCCGTGCGCATCCGAACGTGATGCGTGCGGGGCGCTTTGCGTCTTCAAGCCGCGCTGAGAAGACCAGTAGAGCTGAGAAGACCCGTGAAAAGCGGGGGATGGGAAACGGTACACTATCTCAGGGAGCTTCCAGGTCGCGGTGCTAGCATGAAAGCGTACGCCGGGCATACCGGAGTACAGGTCAACCACACTACGCACTGCGCCGTTGCAGAGCGGCGCATACAGAAAAGAGAAACTACAGTGAAGAAGTCTATTGCTGTTC
>CALGXU010000249.1 GCA_937935205.1 uncultured Rothia sp. | reverse complement strand
GCGATGGCGGCGTTCTTGCACCGCTATAACGTGCGTGTGCTGAATAACCGCTAGTCGGATGCGGATGTGAGGGCCGTGTCGGAGTGGAGTTTTCTGCCCCGGCACGGCCTTTTCTGTGGGCTGTTATGTCTGCGGCGTAGACTTAACTTATGCGTGAGTTACAGGTTCAGAACGGCGAGGATGAGACGCTGTCAGCTACTCGGGATGTCCTCGATCAAGAGGAGCTTCTGAACGCGGCGGCGGACTTCGTTGATCGCTATGAGAGCGTCTTTGAAAATCTAAGCCACTGATATTCCTTCGAAAGAAATACCCCCGGTGGATGCCGTACGCATCTGCCGGGGGTATTTGTTTGCCTCACCCTGCCCGAGGCGGGCTAGTTAGCGCTGGCGGGCTTCTTTACGGTTGAGCTTCTCAATGGCGGCTTCCACCTTGGACTTGCGGTGATTGAGCTTCCAGAGGCTAAAAGACTGCGTCAAGGTACTCTTGCCTATCTCCACGAGGGAAGGCAGTCCCTGCCGGATGAGTGCCTCGTTGATTTCTTCCTGGGTGGCGCCCTGCTCCTTCATCTGCTCGACGAGGATGTTCGCCTCCGCTATTTTCCCGGAGGTGAGCGGGTGGTTTTCGAGGCTGGTTTCGATGTCTACGAGCTCGTCGTAGAGTTCAGTTTTTGTTTTTGCCATGGTGCTGTCTTCACCGTCCTTGGTTGACGTGTTCTGCGGCGTAGCGGGTGTATGGGTGTTTTCCCTCATCACCAGCTGTTTTGAACGGTATTTGAACCGTACACTCATCCTAGCAAACAGGGGGGCTGGAACAAGGATTGCAACCTGTGAGTACGCTGCGTATTTGCGGAACTGGAGGAAGGCTAGAGCAGCACCGAACCCGCCGCGCAGGCGGGTCTGAACGCACCGTGTGGAACACTACCTCGCCTCCCTCGGCGGTTCACCGCACGGGCTATAAGGTGGAGCGTACACTTAAGTCATGCGTGAATTACAGGCACAGATCATCCGTGAAATGGGCGTCAAGCCCAACATGACCGAAGAGCAGGCACGCGAAGAAGTGGAGCGCCGCATCCAGTTCATCTGCGACTACCTGGAAGCCACCGGAAGCCGCGGCCTGGTACTGGGCATCAGCGGCGGTATCGACTCCACCCTGGCCGGTCGCCTCTGCCAGCTGGCGGTCGACCGCCTCAACGAGCGCGGCCGCACCACCGAGTTCGTGGCGGTGCGCCTGCCCTACCGTGTGCAGCACGACGAAGAGGACGCGCAGGAGGCGCTGCGTTTCATCCAGCCGTCCCGTTCCCTCACCTTCAACATTGCGGAGGCTGTCGACGGTTTCGACACCGCCTACGTTGCGGCGACCGGCGAGCAGATCAGCGACTTCAACAAGGGTAATGTGAAGGCGCGCGCCCGCATGATCGCCCAGTACGCGATTGCTGGCGGCCCCGGCTACCTGGTGGTGGGTACCGACCACGCAGCGGAGTCCATTACGGGTTTCTTCACAAAGTTCGGCGACGGCGGCGCGGACCTGCTGCCGCTGTACGGCCTGAATAAGCGCCAGAACCAGCTGCTACTGCGGGTGCTGGGTGCCTCTGAGCGTCTGTGGGCTAAGCCGCCGACGGCTGACCTGCTGGACGGCGTGCCCGGCCGTACCGATGAGGATGAGCTGGGTCTGACGTACCTGCAGATTGATGACTACCTGGAGGGTAAGGAAATCGACGAGGCGGCCGCTGCGAAACTGGAGCAGATTTACCTGCGTAGCCGCCATAAGCGCACCACTCCGGTGACGATTTTTGATTCCTGGTGGAAGAACTAGCGCGGAAGAATCTAGCGTCTTCCGGTTGAGCGCCTCAACCGGCGTAAGAACTAACGTAAAAGCCCCAAACTCCCTTGGTGGGAGTTCGGGGCTTTTACCATGCTTTTGCAGACCGAGAACTATGCCTTCTGTTCGGGCTGTGCGCCAGAAACCTGGGCGGCCTGAACGTCCGAATCCTCAGAACCTTCAGTCTCAACCTCAGCTTCAGCGGGCGGTACCTTCGCGCCACCCGTGGCGAGGAAGAGCACCAGACCCAGCGCACAGGCGAGTACCTGGGTGAAGGGGAACGCCCAGGTCAGGCCCTTAAAGCCGAACCACATGTTGCCGAAGTACACGGCGGGGAAGAACAGCAGAGCAATACCGAGGGTCATCAGCATGGCCGGGCCACCCTTACCGGCCGCCTGGAACCAAGACACAAACACGATACTGACCGCGTTGAACACGGCGGCGAGCATCAGCGCAACCATAATCTCCTCGCCGGTGTCGATGAGGCTTGCATCGCCAACCACGGCGAGCAGTTCACGGCGGAAAATCAGCACCGGAATGGTGATGATTGCGGAGGTCGCCACGGACAGGATCGTTGCGGTGCGCAGCGCCTCCTTCACGCGGGCGCCGTTGCGGGCACCGTACGCGTAGGCGTACAGCGGGATACCG
>CALGXU010000248.1 GCA_937935205.1 uncultured Rothia sp. | reverse complement strand
CTTACAGGCGATGAAGGACGTGATAAGCTGCGATAAGCTGTGGGTAGGTGCAAATAACCATTGATCCGCAGATTTCCGAATGGGACAACCCAGCAGGTTGAAGACCTGTTATCCCGCGAATGCGGGAGGCTAACGGGGGGAACTGAAACATCTTAGTACCCCTAGGAAAAGAAAATAATAATGATTCCCCTAGTAGTGGCGAGCGAACGGGGAAGAGCCCAAACCATATAGATTTCGGTCTATATGGGGTTGTAGGACCACGACGTTGCAAGAAATACGATTAGAGGAACGCTTTGGAAAGAGCGACCATAGAGAGTGACAGTCTCGTACTCGACAATCGTATGAAGCATAGTGGTATCCTGAGTAGGGCGGGACACGTGAAATCCTGTCTGAATCCGGCGGGCCCATCCGCCAAGGCTAAATACTCGTAAGAGACCGATAGCGAACCAGTACCGTGAGGGAAAGGTGAAAAGCACCTCTTTTAGAGGAGTGAAAAAGTTCCTGAAACCGTACGCCTACAAGCGGTCGGAGCACTTTCTAGTGTGACGGCGTGCCTTTTGCATAATGAACCTACGAGTTACCGTCGTCGGCAAGGTTAAGTGCTATGAAGCACGTAAGCCGAAGCGAAAGCGAGTCTGAATAGGGCGCATAGTCGGCGGTGGTAGACGCGAAACCAAGTGATCTACCCTTGTCCAGGTTGAAGTCCCGGTAACACGGGATGGAGGACCGAACCAATAAGCGTTGAAAAGCTTCTGGATGAGGTGAGGGTAGGAGTGAAAGGCCAATCAAACTTGGAGATAGCTCGTACTCCCCGAAATGCATTTAGGTGCAGCCTCGGGCGTTCCCTGTGTGAGGTAGAGCGACTGATTGGATGCGAGGGCTTCACCGCCTATCAAGTCCAGACAAACTCCGAATGCACACAGGCTAAGCCCGGGAGTGAGGGCGTGGGTGCTAAGGTCCACGCCCGAGAGGAGAAGAATCCTGACCACCGGCTAAGGCCCCGAAATATAGGCTAAGTTAAACTAACGAAGTGTGGTCCCCGTGACAGCTAGGATGTTGGCTTGGAAGCAGCCATTCATTCAAAGAGTGCGTAACAGCTCACTAGTCGAGGGACTGTGCATGGATAATAATCGGGTATAAAGTCTATTGCCGAAGCCGTGGGATATCTTAAGATATCGGTAGGGGAGCATTCATGCGGCCTTGAAGATAGAGGATAACCTCTGTTGGAGCTTCATGAAAAGCAAATGTAGGTATAAGTAACGATAAAGAGTGTGAGATGCACTCTCGCCGAAAGACTAAGGTTTCCGGGGCAACGTTAATCGTCCCCGGGTCAGTCGGGACCTAAGGCTCATCCTAATGGAGAGGCCGATGGCAGAAACGGTTAATATTCCGTTACTATCCCTTGGGGCGATGTGGAGACGGAGAAGTGACACTTCCGCGGGCTGACGGAATAGCCCGTTAAAGATCGTAGGCGTAGACGAGGGCAGGCAAATCCACCCTCCGAGCTGAAAGTCGACAGTATGCAGCGTCTTCGGACAATGCAATAGCGAAGGTAAGCATACTCCCGAGAAAATCCGCTAAGCTTAACCCATTGGATACCCGTACCGCAAACGGACACACGTAGTCGGGTAGAATATACTAAGGCGCTTGGAAGATTCATGGTTAAGGAACTAGGCAAATTGACCCCGTACGTTCGCAATAAGGGGTCCTCGTCGCAAGGCGAGGCGCAGAGAATAGGTCCAGGCAACTGTTTAACAAAAACACAGGGCTGTGCAAAA
>CALGXU010000247.1 GCA_937935205.1 uncultured Rothia sp. | reverse complement strand
CACATCATCCGGATTATCCATATCAGGCCAACGTTTGTTCTCAATCCTGAACCGCACAATTGCCAAGATGCGATAGTTATTGTGGGTGGTCGGACCGAAGGCAGCAATCTGCTTGCCAGAGCGGGTATAGAAGCCCACCATCTCCTGGTCTTCAACATTCAGTGTTTCGTAATACACGATGCTGTCTATCGCGTTAATGGGGTAGCGGGTCGGGTTGGCTGACCAGACGCGCTGCTCAATACCCTCGGGGGAGAGCTTCACATATGCAACAAGAGTATAGCGACTACAAAGGAAGAAAAATAATACAAGGCCAACACATAGCAAGTTATACCAGATACCCATATTTCCACTATGACTATTGGCCATATATGCGGAAAAAGGGAGTAATGGATTAAATATACAAATCCATACTTCAAAGCGATTTACTCGCCTAATGTAAATTCCTTCTGCTTCTTTTTTCTTATCTTGGTGCCGATTAATCTCATACCTAATAATGATGTAGGGGACAGAGAGAATAGACAGCACCAAAACAATTCCCCAGAAAATACTAAAGAAGGTATCTAGCATGCTTTACTCCACCTCCTGAACGCTAGCATGAGAAGAGGAATCCTCGTCTTCCTTCTCAGGAATAGTAATACCCACGGTGACGTACTTCTTCACCGACCACCCATTCATCGCCACCGAGGCAGCAAAGAACAGCGCGGGCAACCGCTCCTTGCGGACCAGCGAATAGCCTAAGTACCCGAGCGCGATACACCCCGCCAGGCCAGCCACGCCAATACATACGGTACGCAAGGTGCGGTACCCCTCGGTTCCCTCCTCAAATCGGGTGCCCTGCAGGTAGAAGAGGCCTTCACGCACAACACGCAGGAACCCAGGAGCCAGGAAAAGTGCAACCGCCAGGGCCGCCGGATCATAGCCTGCAGTCATGAAACTGGTCAGAGGAACCACGAGGCACAGAACCGTGAAAATAGCTGCCGCCACAACGCCCACGCGGGTTGAGCGCCTGTCCATCTGCTCCATGCGCTGCAGGTCAGGAATATCGTCATTAGGCTCAGTAGGCTGAATGAGGAAGTAGGTAATGAACAGTCCACCAACCATGTACCAGGAGGCAAAGTTCGTCTCTGGGGTCCACAGTATTGCATCCGCAGTGCGCAGTACCCCAAAAGCGGTCAGAACCGTCAGAACAATCAAGCCTACCGCGCTGATGGAGTGAACGAAGATAAAGAAGTGGTGGAAGAGGCCACCGTTTGATTCGTAGCCAATACCTCCCTTGAGTACTGTATCTATGGCTGAGAGACCTATGAATCCTACAAGGAAGAACATTGCGCCCCAAGGCCATACCCCAATAACGGTCATCGCTAGAGATGCAAGAGCTACGAAGATAAAGGCGAACCAGAGGCAAATAAGCCACAGCACCCTTAAGATTTCAAAGAAAATATGCACCCTACTCCTTTCATCTACCCATTCCCATTTTGCTGGTTGTCCGGAGCCTCCTCAACATGATGTCGCAATGACGTTACCCCAGCAGACAATGCAGGTACAAAATTATTTACCGCATGTTTCACACCATACTTAACAGCGTACTTAATCGGTTGAGAAGTGGTTAGCTGAGATACAGCCTGATTGTGCCACCAACCGGAAGAAAACACTGCCTTATGCTGACCCGGTTTCATAAACTGTCCAACTCGATGCGACAAGAATTCCTTAGCCTCTCGCACAGGAGCCATCATGGCTACATCATCGGCAACCCCTGAGGTTCCCTTCAAGCTGGTCCAAGGCTTATAGTCGACAGCCTTACGGATCAGGTTATTTGCCCACTTCCAATCAGTTTTCTCGGCAACTTTACTAGCCAATTTACTTACCTTTGGAGTAACGCCTGCAACATCCCTGGCTCCGGCCAAAATGCGGCCGCCAATACCACCGGTTATACCACCGATTACAGCACCAATCGCCGCATCTTTCAGCATCTCTCCCATGTCCACAGACCCATGCTGCGCCTTTTGGGTAATCATAGACATGCCAGCGCTAGAAATCGCTCCGGCCAAGCCGCCTACCAGAATCATAGTTACAGGGCCACCAGCAATGGACAGAGTACCTACAAACCCTCCAAGAGCCATAAGTCCAAGCCCATATACATACGTCTGGTTTTCATGCCACCACTTCTTGGGATCGTTCCAGGCTGCCTTCGCTTCCGCCTTTACCTTACCCCACAGATCCTTCGCACCCTGCCAGATTTCGCTAGCTTTATTTGCGACACCTAAAGCTGTCCTCTTGACCCAACCGGTAATACCAGAAGACGCTTTCTGCTCACGATACTTCTCAAAATCCTCCACCGACACCGGCGACAAACCCCACGGATCCACCAAAGAAACCGGATTAC
>CALGXU010000246.1 GCA_937935205.1 uncultured Rothia sp. | reverse complement strand
GCACTCCGAAGAGGATTAGCACGGCGGCTTCTTTGCTGAGGGGGCTGGCGGGTGCGCTGCGCAGCAGGGCTTGGACGTCGAATTCCACGCCGCCTGCTGCGAGAGCCGCCAGTGCCTGCTGGGCGGGGTGTTGCGCCTCCTGCCGGGGCGTGTTTTCGTTCATCTGTGTACCTTTCTTCTGTGCGGCTGCGTTCCGGTTCAGCCGCCGTTAGGCGCTGAGCGGGTAGCCTTCTGCCATGAGTTCGCGGCGGGTTGCTCCCTGCAGGAATCGCAGGTGCAGGTCTTCGCGGCCGGGTGCCATTTCGTATTTCATGAGTTTACGTGCTGCTTGTTCGTTCATCTCCCCGGCGCCATAGGACGGGCAGAGATCGGCGACGGGGCATACGCCGCAGGCGGGTTTTTTGGCGTGGCAGATGCGGCGGCCGTGGTAGACCATGCGGTGTGAGAAGAGCGTCCAGTCTTTGCGTTCGATGAGTTCGGCGACGTCTTTTTCGACTGCTTCGGGAGCATCTGCGGTGGTGAATCCCATGCGGCGGGCGAGGCGGCCGAAGTGGGTGTCTACGGTCAGTCCGGGCACGTCGAAGGCGTTTCCGAGGACCACGTTCGCGGTTTTGCGGCCGACTCCGGCGAGTTTTACGAGCTCTTCGAGGGTTGAGGGAACCTGCCCGTTGTGGCGTTCTACGAGCTGCTGGGAGAGCGTGACGATGGAGCGTGCCTTGGCGCGGTAGAAACCGAGGGACTGAATGTAGGGTTCGACCTCTTCGGTGCGTGCGGAGGCGAGCGCGGCGGCGTCCGGGTAGCGTGCGAAGAGTGCCCCGGTGACGGAGTTGACGCGCACGTCGGTGGTTTGTGCCGAGAGCACGGTGGCGATGAGCAGCTCGAAGGGGTTGTCGAAGTCGAGTTCTGCGACGGCGTAGGGGTAGGTTTCGCCGAGGATGCGGTTGATTTTGCGGGCGCGGCGCACGGTGGCGAGGTGGCTTTCGGGTGCGCGTGCGTTGAGGCGGCGTGCGGCGGCTGCGGCTTTGAATTCGGGGACGAATCGGATCTGCAGGAGCGATTCGGTGTTCTCTGCCGCATTGTTCTGTGCCGCGGTGTTCTGTGCGTCTGCTGCGGGCTGGGTGGCGTTCTCGGTCATAGCGCGAGGGTACCGGGCTTGGGGGTGTGGGCGGTAGCGAGGTTCACCGTACTTAGCTCGCGCGCGGCTCTCTCCCCCTCCCCTCATCATTTTCTGCGTCTGATCTTTTTCTGGGCAGTTCGCGCCGACTAGCGCTCAGCGGGCGCTCACTGTGCCACACTGGTTTTATGTCAGATACGATTTTTGTGCTTAATGGACCGAATTTGAACCTGCTTGGGCAGCGCCGCCCCGAGGTGTACGGCTACACCACTCTGCACGATATTGAGCGTATGGTGCGTGAGCGCGCGGCGGATCATGGTTTTGATGTTGAGTTTATGCAGTCGAATCATGAGGGGGCGCTGGTGGATGAGATTCAGCGTGCTCGTACTCGTGGCGCGGCGATTATTATCAACCCGGCGGCGTACACGCACACCTCGGTGGCGCTACACGATGCGCTGGAGGCGGCTGAGCTGCCGGTGGTTGAGGTGCACCTGTCGAACGTTCACCGCCGTGAGGAGTTCCGTCACCGTTCCTTCGTATCCCCGCAGGCCACCGCGGTAATTGCCGGCGCCGGCGCTTACGGTTACGTCATGGCGATTGATTTCCTGGCGCAGCATTTGGCGGAATAGCCCAGCGCAGCATTTGGCGGAATAGTAGCGCAGCGCCTCGCTGAGTAACTTGCCCTCCCCCTTTCGTTAAATAGTTCAGGCTCCCGTTCCTCGTGTGAGGGCGGGAGCCTGAACTTTTATCGCTATCTAGCGGTTGGTTACTTGCGGCAGGTGCCGGTGGAGACTGCGGCGGTGTTGTCGCCTCCTTCGGCCAGTGCCTGCTTGAGGGTGCTTGCGGTGATGGCGTAGC